>JAGMCY010000046.1 GCA_023128965.1 Candidatus Aenigmatarchaeota archaeon
TTCTTCCTTGAATTCTACCTCATCCCCAGACTGAAAGAGTTCAGAAAGCATTTTAAAAAACCTGTTTTCATCATGATGGGAAACGATGATTTCAGTTCGAATTACCGCATGCTCAAAAAGGCGGGGAAGGGGAAATTCGTCAGAATTCTCCACAACAGGTTTTACAAGATGAGGGGTTTCGAGATAGCTGGTTATCCTTTCGTCAACCCCACCCCTTTCCTCCTCAAGGACTGGGAGAAGACAGAGGGAGAGATAGAGAAGGATCTCGAAAAGCTTTCAAAGAACATTGACTCAAAGAAAACGATTTACGTTTTCCATGCGCCTCCCTACGGGACGAAATTAGACATGCTTCTGAACAAGGAGCACAAGGGGAGCGAAGCCGTCCGAAAATTCATAGAGAAAGAGCAGCCTTTGCTTTGCCTGCACGGGCATATACATGAATCCCCTGAGGTTTCAGGGGCGATCAGGCAGAGGATCGGGAAAACCCTTTGCGTGAACCCTGGAAGCGGGAGGATAATCTCGATAGACCTCGGGAGAATGAGAATAAAGAAAGCTGAGAAGGGGTAATCTTTTAAATCTTTTTCACAATTTTTAGAAAGAACGAAATCAAGGTGTTCGGGATGGGAGAATTAATTGAGAAAACGATGTGTATGAAGTGCGGGATTGTTTTTCCTAAAGCGAGCGAGTGTCCGAGGTGCGGGAAGAAGGACGACCTTGAGGTTTATTTCGAAACGAAGGGATAAAGGTTTATTTCTGAAAGAAAGCATAATATAAAGATGGTGTTCGAAACCCTGAACAAGCTCAAGTGGACGGGTGAACTGGCGAAAGTCGAAATCGTCTTCATGCACAGGGGCGCGGAAAACGACAGGAAAACCATTTCTGGGCGAAATATCATAAGCATAAAAAGATCGCATTTCTATTACAGGGATGGCGACCGCGAGACTTTCATACCGAATCACAGGGTTTTGGAGATACGTGTGGAAGGGAAGGTAATATGGAGAAAAAGAAAAGGGACGTAGACTATTTCGAATATTACAGGAAGAGAGGCGACTTCCATAAGTGGAAGAATATACAGCATCCCATAAGGCTGCTTAAGAACTTCCTGATGATAACCTTCTGCAGGCTGATGCCCGACAACCGATTCCGTTACATGATTTACAGGAAACTCGGAGCCAAAATAGGCAAGAACGTTTCCATGTTCGGGATCAGGATGGACATCTTCTTCCCCGAGCTCATCGAAATAGGGGACAACACGCTTATCGGGCAGGACACCATGATAATAACTCACGAATTCCTCAAGAGCCACTGGAAGAGGGGAAGGGTGAAAATAGGCAAAAACGTGACTATAGGGGCGATGTGTCTCATACTCCCGGGGGTCGAGATAGGGGACAACGTCCATGTAGCGGCTTATTCTCTGGTGAACAAGAACGTGCCTGAAGGGAAGTTTGTAGGTGGCGTCCCTGCAAAGGAGATCAGAAGATGAATCTCGAAGGTCTTTCGGAAAAAATTTTCGGAAACAACAAGCTCCTTATCCTGATCGCTTTCGCGAACCTAGCGGGCTTTTTTGTCGGAATCCACTACTACTGGGAACAGCTCATGGATTCTTCCCCGCTCCTCTGGATCGTAATACTCGATTCTCCGATTTCGGTCCTTCTTTTCGCTGTGGTATGCGTGATGATTTACTTCAGGAAGAAAATCCCGGATCTGCTCAAATTCCTCGCGTCCGCCTACGCGATAAAATACGGTGTGTGGACGATTCTCGCTATCTGGCTCTACTGGGGGAATTACCTAGTTTTCGAGGATCAGATCATGGGGATCTTTAACTTCTTCCTTCATTTCGGGATGGTTTTGGAAGGGATTATTCTCATCCCAAAAATCAAGCCGAACAAATATAACACTGTTATACTTTTCCTCATCCTCCTCGCCAACGACTACTTCGATTACTTTTTAGGAACCGTAACGAGAATCCCTGAGACGCATATGAATTTCCTAATGATAGACAGTTTCCTAGCAAGCATTCTGATTGTCTTTTCGATTTTCATCTACCAGAACAAACGATCCTGAAGTTCTCCCCGGATTCTTTCGTCCGGAATTTCGACCCCAGGAATTTCTCACACAACCATATGTTCGTTTTAATGTGCTCTGTTAAATCAGGCGCGACAATTTCGGATCTCCCCTTCGCTAACGCCATGAATGGGATGAGCTGATCCGCGAGATGATTCCCAACAGTAGATTTGTATTCCATCTCCTCCTTGAGCTTGAACGCCGCTTCCTCGCCAATGACCTCCGAGGGCTTCCTTATTTCTCCAACACAATCCCCTGCCAG
>JAGMCY010000047.1 GCA_023128965.1 Candidatus Aenigmatarchaeota archaeon
TTGGGGGAACTACAACTGTACATGGAATTCGACCGGAAGGAAGGAAGGGAACTGGAGCATAAACTTAACCTCTGATGATACGCAGCATAAATACTACCAAAATAAAACCACGTTTGCGGACTGGTTCTGGCTGGAAAACATCGAGCCGTCCTACAATTATTCGGAGATGAAGGTCGAGCCTTCTCAGGAGTCGTGGACCATCGCCTTCAACTACTCCGTTCCAATAAGTGATGAGGAAAACGACACCACGAACTGCACGCTATGGGTTACGACAGACGGTAACAAAGATAACGCTGTCAACAAGGGGATGGACACGCTGGCGGACGGGAATGGAAACTGTTCTGTCTTAGTTCACGACTTCACCAGGCAGGACTTCTACAACAACGACAACTGGTTCTGGTTCGAGATTAGGGACGAGGGGGGAAACGCCTACAACACCACGAACAAGTCAGACCCTGTGTTTGAAAAGGCGAACACCACGATCGAGCACATAGCAGGGGACGGGGAAGAGGTGAACATAACGGATGATAACGTTCTGTTAAGGGTTTTCGTGAACGATACGGACAACGAATCCGCTGCTTACAATGTAAGCGTTAACTTCACTGTTGAGAAGAATTCCTCCTATCTGGACACCATCATGAACAAGACAGACCAGTCTGGATACGCGAGCTATTATTTGGATCCCGACTGTTCCTACACGCCGGGCAACAGGACGTGGTATGCGAATATAACCGATGATGCGTACCAGCAGCAGAACACATCGAACTTCTCCGTGATAGTTAAAGGTCATCTGAACATTACCTGGGTTTCCCCAGACTGGTACGAAGTGATGAGGGGTTCGAATGTAACTATGCAGGTGAAGATCACGGACAACTGGCAAAGCGATACTTGCGGGAACAACATCACGGACGCGAACCTGACTATAAGGATGGAAAGCGTGAAGACCGGCCAGAACTTCTCCTGCGACAACATCATACACGTTGGAAATGGTTACTACAACTGCACGTTCAACACCACAGAGAATCCTGGTGTGATGGACGCGAAGAATTACACAGTTTACGTGAACGCTTCAAGGGAGTATTACAACCCGCATAATATTTCGGAAGTGGCGTTCTTCATAGAGACCGAGCCTTACCTGACCCTGCTGACGAGTCCTCCGGATTCTTACAACACCTCGGATTCCGTGAATCCGGGTGGTTGGGGAGAGAACTGGTATTTCTACGTGAACCTGACGAACGAAGACGGTGATCTGGTGATGGTAAGGCTGTGGGTGAAACTAAACACCACGGGTGACTGGGGAAGTTACAGGTATCAGATTCAGCTGAACAACGAATCCGCGATAATCAGATCGACCAATCCTTGGCCATTCGATTCAAAAAGCAGGGATGACAGGAGTGGGTATAACTTCAAGTGGAACGTTTCGGATGATGACGACTGGGTTGCGAAGAATGAAACCAATGTCACGAATTTCACCGTGACGGATGATGATGTTGCATTCATCTACGTATCCGGTGATAATTCAACGGTTAACAGATCCATCGCCCCCTCGCAATCGAATGTGACCTTCGACGTACAGGTTAATGACACGGACAGGGGTTTGATAAGGGATTTGGGGGACGGGAATTTCTACGTGACAAGTAATGAGGATACGTACGCTATAAGCGAAGCGGAATATGTATGGGTGCTTGATGATACGAAGAGTATGACATCTGAACACCTGATTAACACGTTCCCGTTTGCTGACAGGTGTAATTACAGGATAGGTCCGCAGAAATGGAAGGTTGAATATGAATATGACGGCTGGTTCACCACGAACTCGAGCCTTTTCAACGTGAATTTGACTACGAATCCTCTGGAGGTTTATCTCCAGCTTCCTGAAACGAATAAGACCATGAGGAAGGGGATGGATTCCCTGTTGATAAGGGGTAACGTGACGGATGATTGCATCGGAAGCAACCATACTGCGAATGCCACGATTAACTTCACAGTCCCGCAACAGAATTACTTCTGCACTGCTGTGAACGATGAAGAGGATGGATGGTATAACTGCACGATACCAGTTTCAGCCCCTGTCACTGGTGACTGGGGTTATAATTATTACAACCTGACAATGAACGCTTCGAAGAGGTATTACAATTCTTCGTCCACCCTTAACAAGCAGGATGCGTTCATTCTGGTCAGCAACCCTGAGATACGTCAACTTACAATAGATTCGGTTTGTGCATGGCCTGACCTTAACGGTTCATGTTCGGATTTCAGTTGGGGAGAGCTGTGGAGGTTCAACGCAAGCATTCGTGACCAAGACCATGCAGGTCCTCTCGGAGAGCATTTGAATATCAGTCTTTACGTCAACGTCAGCGGTGGATGGAAATTCTTGAATTCGACAGATGAGACTGGTTTGGGCACGTGGACTGATGTTGAAATTACATATCATGATTTCAACTGCTCTGACCTGGGTTCGAGGATGTTCATATTCAACATCACTGACATATATAGCTATTACAATTCCTCAAACGCGAGCGAAACCATGCAGAAGGACAACGTGTATATATACCTGGAAGCAGACCCTGCTTCGATAGACAGAGAAGGTTCTAATACAGGGGAGTTCAGGGTAAGGGTAAGGGATTTGGACAACGATACTTACGAGAATGTCGGGGTGAACGTTTCGTTCTGGTTCAGCCCTGACAATAATTTCGACGAGTATGATTCAGGCCGTCTGAACCAGACTTATTCGGGCGGATACGCACGCTACAACTTTGACCCGAACTGCAATTATCAGACAGGGCAGCAGTTCTGGATGGCGGGCGTGAGCAATGACGGATGTTACTATGACGAGAACTTCACTGACCCACCATATAACCCTGCATCAAGACAATTCGACATTATCGGTCAGCTCAAGAACTGGATAGTAACGCCTAACTGGACAGCGGGTCAACCGCAGTTCAACGTGACAGACCAGATTCCGGTAGAGTTTAATGTGACATCCGAATGTTCCAATCAACCGACGGAGAATCCGATTTCGGGCGTGACCCGTTCTTTGGAATTGCAGGCTCCGAACGCTTCCTGGGAATCCTCTTATTCGCCTGATGAGTATCAGTCCGGATTTTATAACTACACGTGGAATTCGACGAGCAAGGATGAAGGGAACTGGTCGATAAGGGTTAACACATCGATGACGGATTACAATCCGAATTCAACCTATCTTTCGAATTGGTTCTGGCTGGAGAACATACCTCCGGAGAACGTGACTTCGCCTTTGGTCAATCCGAGTTCGGACGGGTGGACGAGGTGGTTCAACTTCACCATCGAAATAAACGACCCGGAGAATGACACCACGAACTGCACGCTTTGGGTCTCGACCGA
>JAGMCY010000048.1 GCA_023128965.1 Candidatus Aenigmatarchaeota archaeon
AAATAGTCGACGACATAAGGAAAACCGGGATCTCCATGCCGAGGAAGTTCAAGATCACCATCGAGAACATCGTGGCATCGACAAGGATAGAAGTGAAGCCTAAACTAATGCTTGAGGAAGTCGCGATATCGTTGGAAGAGGTTGAATACGAGCCAGAACAGTTCCCTGGTCTCGTTTACAGGATGAAAAACCCGAGAGTGGCTTTTCTCCTTTTCGGTTCAGGAAAGATAATCGCCACAGGCGGACGGAACCTCAAAGACATAAACCTTGCCCTGAACAAATTCAAGAAAAGCCTTGAAGGGATCGGACTTAAGGTAAAGCACGTAAATTGAAAATCGGAAAAATCAAAGTTCGAATTCTACATTTAAACACAACCATTTAAATCCCCTTTTGAATTCTCAAGCATGAACCTGAGATGCCTGTTCGGATTCCACAGATGGCAGAAAGTGGGAGGGGCGACAAATATAGGTCATGGGAAGTTCAGGCTACAAGTGGTTTGCTCCGAATGTGGAAAAAGGAAATTCATAATTGATTAGGTGATAATTATGCCAAGAGACAGATCAGAATACAACGGAAGATACTATCAGGAGAACAGGGAAAGGCTATTGGAAAAAGCTTTCTGCCTAAATAATAAGTGAAAATATAACTTTTAACCGCCCGACCCAACACTTATAAATATTAAAGGGATAAAATAATTACCAATAAACTAATATGGAGGAATTGACATGGCGATAATCGGTTTGACTTTCCATTCAGTTGAAGCGAGAAGGGACAAGGAACAGAGTATCAGGGCTGAGATAAAGGTGAATTCCGTTCCCAGGATAAACAACATAAAAGAGGTAACGATTTCCACCATTGGCGGCAAAAAAGTTCTTTCTCTGGATTTCGAATTCGTTACGAACTACGATCCGAAAGTGGGAGAGATAAAGATAGGCGGGAGTCTGCTCTACATGACGGATGACAACAAGAAGTTGCTTAGACAGTGGGAAAAGGAGAAGAAGCTTCCGGAGAAACCTTCGCTTGAGGTTTTGAACTACCTGTTCAGGAAATGTTTGCTAAAGGTTTCCAACATCGCGGAAGACCTCCAGCTGCCACCGCCGCTTCCGATGCCCACGATAAAACCCAAGGCAAAGTAAATCCTTTTATTTCTGTTTTATACACTTTTATTTAGATGTTATGATATCGAAGGAAATCGAGATAAAGTTCGAAGTGAAGAACGAAAACGAGATAATTGATAAACTGAAAGCTCTCGGGGCGGAAAAAACGAAAGAAGGGTTCGAGCACAACAGCGTTTTTGATAACGGGGAGCTCAGGGAAAAGGGTATTCTGCTCAGGCTGAGGAAATTCGGGAATAAAAACACCCTCACACTCAAGACCGGGATAACCAAGGGCGAATTCAAGGAGGCGAATGAGATCGAAATTGAAGTGAGCGATTTCCAGAGGATGAAAGCTGTTCTGGAAAGCCTGGGTTACGGAGTTTCTTGGGTTTACGAGAAGAAAACGACCCATTTCATTCTGAATGGAACGAAGATCTCGCTAGACCGGATCCCTTTCGGGACGTACATGGAAATCGAGGGGACGAGAAAAGGAATAAGGGACGTCATTGAAAAGCTCGGTCTCGACCCTGAAAAAGGCATAACGAAAACGTATTTCGAACTCTATCAGGATTCCTGCAAAGAGAAGGAGGAAGAAATGAAAAACCTCGTTTTCTGGAGAAAATCCCTTTAGGCGTATTTTTATAAAACCATCAATTAAAAATTGATTGCATGAATGAAGGATATAAAGCCCTTTTCCGTTTAGGATTAGAAGAAAAATGCAAACTTGATCCTGTAACTGAAATCTCTTCAATAATTAGAAAAATGGGTTACACTGCTCACGATTTTATATACTGTTATGAAACGGAAAGGAAAAACGGTAGTCTAGTTGATTCAATTTATTTCCATACTAACAAACCAATAGACCCGAAAAAGATAAAGAAAATAAAGGAAGATCCACATATCTTGGAATTGGAGCACGTGTAATAAATCTAGATAAGTTCTTTTATCCTGTTCAGCAAGAGAGGGAATTCCGTATAGCCTGCCTGTTTGTTGAAGTGCCCCGCTCCTTTTATTAGGGTTAACTCCACTCCCAGATTTTCAGCGATTTTCTTCCCGTGATCGAGTGATACGTAAGGGTCGTTATCTGAATGGAACACCTCGAAATGCTTACAGTTTTTCCTTATATTCTCCCAGTTGAATTCCTTCCCGAAGAAAGAGGAGTTTATCCCGTCGAAATCAGGATTCCCGATTTTCCCGAGAAATCCCGCCACGAGAAAAGTGGCTTTTATGGGCATGTCGAGGGTCTCAAGTTTTCTGAGAATCAAGGCTGGCCCTAAACTGTGACCTACCATCACGAGATCAGAATCAAAGTATTTTTCATAACCATTCAGAATTTCCATCCAGTTTTCCAAGTTCTGGTTTTCAGGTGTTGGGAATTTAGGAACGAAAACTTCGAATCCTGAACTTTCGAGAACTGACTTCAGCCAAGGGAGCCAGTTTTCCTCAGGACCCCCGTATGCCCCGTGAACGATTATCACTTTCATTGTTTCCCGAATTTTATTTTTTACAATCTTTATTTTCTCTTGGCGAGTCTTATATCCTCTCCCGTCACGGTCTTCCTTCCAGCATGTTTTGCGAACTTCACAGCGTCCCTCGCGAGATCGTCCGCAATCTCCTCTGTCATAGTAGCGAACTCTTTCATTGCGGTTTTCGAAACCCTCTTCGCTCCCGCATCCTTCAGTATCCTCTCGAACGGAGCGAGTGGGAGTCTGTGCTTTTTCACAGGCATTTTATTTCCTCCTTGAAAATGATTATTTGGTCTTTAAAATTTATGGCAAGGGTTTATAAAGTTTTTCTTTCACCTAAAAGGCCTGAAAATCCTTATTTTTTGTATTTGAATATGTTCATACGAATAAACAAATTTAAAAGGAGAGAGGAAAGACTTTTTTGTTCCTAAACGTTTATAAAGTAGTCTGGCATAAATTAATCAATAATCGCTATATAGGAGGTAAATTATGAGTCAAGCATACTGTGTTAAGTGCAGGAAAAAAGTAGATATAAAGAACGAGCAGAGCGTAACCTTGAAGAACGGAAAGCCCGCAAAGAAAGGCGAATGCCCGATATGCGGAACAAAGGTCTTCAGGATCGGAGGTTAATTTTTCCGTTCTTTTTATTTTTAATGAAGCTGGTCAGGTCTAGGTTTTTGAGTTTTTATACCATTCGACCATCTTCTCCAATTCTCCCAGGAAGTCCAATTTAGGTTTATAATTAAGTTCGTTAATGGCGTTAGCTATATCATAATTCCTGTTCATCGTGAGAACATCCAGGTAGGTTTTCATCCCTTTGAAGCGGGCAAGAAAGCTTACAAACCAGTAGGGAAAGACTTTCACTTCCTTCCCAAGCATCTCCACAAGGGTTTCCGCGAACTCCACAAACTTGACGGGCCTCTCATCCGCTATGTTGTATATCCCCTCGGATTTCGGTTTCAGTCCCAACATGAAAGCCTGGACAGCGTTTGATATGTGCGTGACATGCGTCAGATTCTCGGTTCTGGATATGGGGAATCCCTTTTCGAGGAGCGAAAGGTTCTTGAGCCACTGCGGGCTTCCTTCCCCGTAGATAGGGGCTATCCTGAATATCAGGTTTCGCAGACCCGAATCCCGAACGAGATTCTCTGCCTTGCGTTTCGATTCCCCATAAGGGGTTTTCGGGTCTCTGGGGTAGCTCTCATCCGCTTGTCCCTTAATCTCCCCGTACACCGAAACGCTCGAGGAGAAAATGAATTTATCCGCTTCTTTGCATGTCTCAAGAACGTTTTTCGTCCCTTCCGTGTTCACCCTGAACAGGACATCCCTCGGCTTCGAGTAGGAAACAAGCCCTGCCAGGTGTATCACGATATCAACATCCTTCCCCACCCATTTCAGGGTTTCTGGTTTCGTGATGTCCCCTTTCACGATTTCGTACTTTGGATAAAGCCTTTTTGCGCTCCCGATATCTATGTCAAGTATACGTATGTCTTTCCTTTTCTTGCTGATTTCCTTCATTATATTCGTGCCCACGAAACCCGTTGCACCCGTGACTAAAAGCATATTTATAAATGCTCCCTATATTTAAAACTATGAAAATGGGTAAGGTTGAATCCTATATCCATGAGACAATCGAAAAGGACGGCGTGGTGTTTTTCGGATTGATTGACCCTACAAACGACAGGGGAAAAGATCCTGTCGAGCTCGCAAAGGTCTTCGATGAGGCAAACGCTGACATAATTCTAATAGGCGGATCAACGGGGATGGAAGGAGATGCTTTCAACAACGTCATGAAGAGTATAAAGGAATCTGTCAACAAACCCGTTATGCTTTTCCCAGGAAATGTGGGAGGTGTTTCAAAATACGCTGATGCTCTCTACTTCATGAGTCTTCTTAATTCAAAAAACCCTTACTGGATAACCGGGGCTCACGCCCTCGCCGCGCCCATGATTGTAAAGATAGGCATAGAGGCGATACCCACTTCCCTCTTAATCATCGAGCCAGGTGAGACCGTTGGCCAGGTGGGGGAAGCAAAGCTCATACCATACGACAAACCTGATATCGCGGTCTCTTATGCTCTCGCTGGGAAACTCCTAGGGCATAGAATAACCATCCTCGAGAGAGGTTCAGGAGCTCCAGGCCCCTCTTCGCCCGAAATGTTCAGGGCTGTGAAAAAAGCGGTAGGTCACCCCGTAATATGCGCTGGGTCCAGCAAAACGCTTGACGACATAAAAACGACGGTGAAGGCGGGAGCGGACGGAATTCACATCGCTTCTCTGGTTGAAAAATCAGACAGTCCTTTGGGAACCGCGAAAAAGCTCGTTGAGTTCACGAAGAAAATCGGGAAAGAGAAGAAAAAATAATTAGTTACAAATTCTCAAGAATCTCTTCCGGTGTGTAAGCCATCGCGTCAGGGTCGAAGATATCAAGCATTTCCCTTGTATGGTATCCGTACGTCACGGCGATCAGCCTGCCGACCTTCGCAGCCTTTCCGGCAAGCATATCGACTTCCATATCCCCGACGTAAGCCGTGTGGTCCGCTTCCACCCCAAGCTTCTCAATTACAAGAATTATCAGCGCCGGATCGGGTTTCAGCTTGTTTATGTCCTTCCCTCCGATTACAGCGTCTACGTATTTTTCAATCCCGAACCTTTTGAGAAGCGTCCTCACTATGAACTCGTGCGTGTTCGAGCATATTCCTATCTTGAAACCCTTTTTTTTCAAAAGATAGAGAACTTCTTCCACACCTTCGAATAACCCGATCCCCTCTCCCAATTTCAGGAAATGTTTTTTGTATATTTTATTCGCTTTGCTAAAATCCCTTTCCTTTATGCCGAGTTTCAGGTAGAAGTGCTTGTAGTTCCCGTCGAGGTTTTTCGTGAAGTCCGAAATCGAGTCGTAGAACTCAATATCCATTTCCTTGCAAACAGCCTCGTATATCTTGAAAATCGTTCCTTTCGAGTCCGCTATGACCCCGTCGAAATCGAAGATAACAGCCTCTATCGCCATGAGAATAAATAACCTATTCTTTTAAATATTTACATTAAATTAAACTTTGAATGACAAAGGGGAGAAAAATACTCATTGGAGGGATCGATGTCGGTCTCCACACCTCTGTCGCTCTTCTCGATCTCAATGGCGAACTTGTCTGCCTCGACACGCTTATCCACCCGAGAAATTCACAAACACTCAATCACATAACGGATTGCGGTAACGTTCTGGTCCTCTCCACGGACCGGGCGAAAGTCCCATCCCAGTTGAAAAAACTCGCCTCCTCGATTTCAGCGAAATTAATCCTCCCCGCGAAGAACATGACCAAGAAAAAGAAACGCCTGCTCATCCTAGATTTCATGGAAGAGGAGATGAAGATGAACTCCCACGAAAAAGCGGCTCTCGCCTCCGTGATATTCGCTTACAAAAAGTTCAGGCCGAACTTCAAGAAACTCAGGGACCGCTTGGAAAAGAACGGGGATATTAAGAATTTCGAAAAGATGAGGAAAGAATTGTTCTTGAAGATGGTGAAGGATATTTAGATTGTCACTTCTCAAAAACCAGCAGACTCTCCCTCAACACCCCGACCTTTATCACCCTCTGCCTCGTACACCATCTCTTGTTCAGAACGTAAATATTTCGAACCTTGAATCCTATCTTTTCCGCAAGTTCCGAGAGCAGGATGTCGCTCTCCACCACGCGGTCTGGGAAGCATCCATTGCCAACGACAATCGCGAGTTTTGCTCCCGGTTTGCAGACCCTGTACAATTCGGAAAGAGCTTGCGACATGTCCGAGAAGTAAGCGTTCGCTATGTCTGGGAGGCTCGGGAAGATTCTTTCGGGATCCGTCCTCATTCCTATATAAGAACGGACGCCCCTCTTCCCGGAAATCCCGAAAAACAGGAATTCCTCCACGTTGTAGATTTTCGTGTACTCGATCTTGTTCAGGTAGGGAGGGGAGGTTATCACGAAGTCGATGGATTCGTTTCCGAGCTTGAGTTTCCTCGCGTCTCCACGACTAACGAGAGTTTCGCATTTTTTCGTCTTGAGCTTTTTGAGATCCCTTATCATACGCTTCATGCGGTGATGGTAGAACTTTCTGAAGGGCGGGATTGGGTGTTTTTTTCGCTTCACCACGCTGCCATCCTTGTACATGTATGAGCAGCGTGTCGCGCTCGAGATGAGGCCCAGCCTGAAAAAATCTTTTATTTGGTTGTCTTCTATACTCTCCACAAGGTTTCTGAATAACAGGACGTCATCGAGGGTATGAGTGTTGAAGTAGCGCTGGATGCTTGAAGGAATCCATGACCTGTCGAGTTTTCTGAATTTGATTTTTTTAATTGCTTTCAGCGTGTCTTTCAGTTCCGAAACATTATAATCCGTTGTCTTGACCCTGGCGGCGAAGAGGGCGAGCGGCGAGAGCTCGAACCCGATTGAATCCAGACCCTTCTCCCTGCATGCAAGATTTGTCGTCCCCACCCCGCAGAAGGGATCGAGTACCGTGCCCTTTCGTAATTTGAACATCTCGATTAGTTTGAAAACGAGATCGCGCGAAAACCCCTCCTTGTAGTAAAACCAATTGTAAATAGGGAGGGGTTTGTTCGGAACGAACGTAGCGAGGTCGCCCCATTCGAGCCTATCCTGGATTTCGTAAGGCATAATCTTAATTAGAAAAAGCGTATTTTATACTTTATCCCTTCCTCACATATTTGTCAATCGCTTCCGCTGCCTTCTTTCCCGCTCCCATCGCTAGGATCACGGTCGCGGCCCCTGTTGTGATGTCGCCTCCTGCGAAGACACCCGGGATTGATGTTATCTGGTTTTCGTCCACTTCTATAATCCCCCTTTCCGCGGTTTTCAAATCTTTTGTTGCTTTCGCGAGCAGTGGGTTGGGTCTCTCGCCTATCGCTATTATGACCGTATCCACGTTCATGGTGAAGTTCGAACCTTTAATGGGGATAGGCCTTCTCCTCCCGGTCTCGTCCGGCTCCCCCAGTTTCATCCTTATGCACTCCATTTTCCTGACTTCCCCTTCCTTGTTTCCTGTAAAGCTTACGGGCTGTGTCAAAAATCTGAATTTCACCCCCTCCTCCTTGGCGTGCTGTATCTCCTCTATCCTCGCGGGGGCTTCCTTCTCGGTCCTTCTGTAGGCTATGATCGATTCCCTCGCTCCCAGCCTGAGGGCGGTCCTTGCGCAATCAACAGAAACGTTTCCCGCTCCTATAGTCACCACTCTTTTCCCGACCCTTACCGGAGTGTCGTATTCCGGGAATCTGTAGGCCTTCATGAGATTCACCCTCGTGAGGAACTCATTTGAAGAGTAGATGTTGTTGAGATTTTCTCCGGGAACCTTCAGCCAGTACGGAAGTCCTGCTCCCGTCCCTATGAACACCGCGTCGTAGTCCCTTTTAAGTTCCTCGACCGTTATGATTTTACCAATAACCATATCATATTCCATTCGCACGCCAAGACTTTTTATGTAGTTTATTTCTGACCTCACGATTTCTTTCGGGAGCCTGAACTCTGGGATACCGTACGTTAACACACCGCCACCCTCATGCAAAGCCTCAAAAACCGTGACCTTATGGCCCATCTTCGCGAGATCGCCCGCGCATGTCAGGCCGGCCGGGCCCGAACCAACAACTGCTATTTTCTTTCCTGTTTGTTCGGGGGGTTTCTTTTTCTTGAATACCTTCTTCATTTCGTGATCGGAAACGAACCTTTCGAGGTGCCCTATCCCCAAGGGCTCGCCCGTCTTCCCAAGCGTGCATACCTCTTCGCACTGCCTTTCGTAAGGGCAGACCCTTCCACATACAGCAGGCAGGTTGCTCTTCTCCCTTATCTTCCTTATCGCGGAATCGAAATCTCCCTGACTTACGAGTTTCACAAAGGCCGGGATGTCTATACCTACAGGACAGCCCTCAACACATGGTTTGTTCACGCAATGCAGACATCTCTTCGCCTCCTCTACCGCTGTTCGCTTGTCGTAACCTAGAGCAACCTCTCTGAAGTTTTGAATCCTTCCCTTTGGGTTCTGCTCGGGCATTTTATGCTTTTTCTTTTTCACTCCCATAACAACCGCCTTTCGCTTTTTCCTCCTCTTCCAAGAACCTGTTGTTCCTGAGGATAAGGTTGTCAAAATCCACTTCGTGACCGTCAAATTCGGGTCCGTCTACGCAGACAAATTTTGTTTCTCCCCCTACCGTGACCCTGCAACAACCGCACATCCCCGTTCCATCAACCATTATGGGGTTAAGGCTGACTATTGTTTTTATTCCGTGCGGTTTCGTTACATCGCAGACAGCCTTCATCATTACAAGTGGTCCTACAGCGATAACCCTGTCTATTTTCCTCCCCTCTCTTATTATCATATTCAGAACATCGCTCACGAAACCCTTATGCCCGTAAGAACCATCATCAGTTGTTACGTGCAATTCATCGCTTACGCTTTTTATTTCATCCTCCAATATCAGGAGATATTTTCTCCTCGCTCCTATTATAGATATTACCTTGTTCCCAGCCTTCCTCATTTCCCTGGCGATAGGATATATCGGAGGAATACCAATCCCTCCCCCTATGCACACAACCGTTCCGAATTTCTCTATCTCCGTGGGGTTCCCCAGCGGACCGACAAAATTCATTATGCTGTCCCCTTCCTTCAAACTGGAAAGATCTTTCGTAGTTTTACCTACTACCTTGAAAACAATGGTTAACACCCCTTTATTCCGGTCAAAATCAAAAACGCTCATCGGGATTCTCTCCCCTTTCTCGCTGATTCTCAGAATGACGAAATTCCCGGGCTTAATTCTTTCAGCGACCATCGGGGCTCCTATCTCCATAAGATGCGTATCCTCTGCAAGTTTTTCATTTCTCAGTATTTCGTACATTTCACCAACCCAAAAAGGTATATTATTTAATAAAGAGACTTAAATAAAAAAAACTATAATTTCTATTATTGGGGCTGGATAGGATGAGCGGATCGAAATTTTACGTTATTAAAAAATCTGATTTCCCCAAATTTATCGGTTCTCTTTCCAAGAACTTCAAGGTCTTTGCTCCTGTTAGGGGAGAGAAAGACTTCAATTTCAAAGAGGTAAAACCCTCAAAAGAAATCGATCTTGAAGGCTACATAAACACGGAATTCCCTCCAAAGAAGTTCTTCATCCCGGACGGGGAGGTTCTGATGGAATATGAAAAGGGAGGTAAAGTAAAGAGGAAACCAGCAAAAGGAAGAAAAATACTTTTCGGGGTAAGGCCCTGCGATGTGCACGGGTTGATCGTCCTCGACAAGGTGATGATGTCGGAGCCGGTTGATGTTTTCTATAAAAACAAGCGTGATTCCATCCTTGTTTTCGCACTTAACTGCAGGGAGGCGGGGGAGAACTGCTTCTGTGAATCGATGGGAGCGAAAGAAGCGAAAGAAGGATTCGATCTGCTGTTTACTGACCATGGAGACGAATATCACGTGGAGGTCGGAAGCGAGAAAGGAAAAGAAGTTATCGGGAAATCTCGCCTTTTCAAAGAAACGGACAAAGAGGCTGAAAAAGCGAAGCTTGTGTTCAAGAAGAAGATTAACACCGAGAACCTCCCCGAGATAATGAAGGACCGCTTTGAAAGTAAGATATGGGAAGAAACCGCTAATAAAAAATGCCTCTCCTGCGCTTCGTGCACGAGCGTGTGTCCGACATGTTACTGTTTCGATGTTTTTCATCTGAATTCCATCGAGAAACCGGGAAGCGGAAAAATCATCAGGGAATGGAGCTACTGTATGCTCAAACCGTTCACGAAAGTCGCGGGGGAGATGATCTTCCGGGAGCCAAGGGTGGAGAGGGTGAAACAATTCTTCTACCATAAGCTCGTTTACGGGAAGGAGAATCAAGGAAAGTATCATTGCGTTGGCTGCGGGAGATGCATAACCGAATGCATGACGAAAATAGACATAACCGAGGAGGTTCGAAAAATAAGGGATGAATATGAAAAACGAAAATTACGTGCCTAAAATCGCGAAGGTAGTCGGGGTTAAGAAAGAGAACCCCGAAATCGCGACTCTAAGGATCAGGTTGGAAAAGGGAAAGCTCGAATTTTCTCCTGGTCAGTTCATGCAGGTCTCTGTTTTTGGGATCGGGGAAGCGCCCATTTCGGTCTGCTCGTCCCCTTTCGAAAGCAGGTATTTCGAGATAAGTATCCGGAACGTTGGGAACGTCACGAACTCACTTTTCCGTATGAAAAGAAACGATAAGATTGGGATTCGCGGGCCTTACGGGAAGGGGTATCCAATGGAAAGATTCGCTGGTAAGGATCTCGTGGTGGTTGCTGGAGGGATTGGATTTCCACCGCTGGCTTCTGTTATAGAGTATTTAATAAACAATATGGATGATCACGGGAAGGTCTCGTTGCTTTACGGAGCAAGGGACCCGAGCGAGCTGATGTT
>JAGMCY010000049.1 GCA_023128965.1 Candidatus Aenigmatarchaeota archaeon
AAGCCACCTGAAGGGGTTGAAAGGAACGAAGTGCTGCTGAAAGATTTGGAGGAGACCTTCAAAAAGGGTTTCATAAGCAAGGAAGCGTACGAGAAAACGAAGAAAATGATTTTGGGGAAGGGGTGAGTTAAATCCGCCGATACAAATTGATCTGGGCGTTCGTAATTTTAGCAACATTCATGGTTTTGAACTGGGTCAGCATATATTCTCAGTCTTATGATGATGGATGGTGGGACGTCAGCTGGCATTACAGGGTTGGTTTGGAGATAAACAACACCGGTTACGAAAGAAAGAACTGGCCTGTCGAGTATGAAATAAACTTCACGAAGGTACTGCAAGATATTAACGTCTCAGGGACGTTCGATGAGAATTCCACCCGCGTGATAGAATACAATTCAACCGGTTCGGTCCTTCACGAACTTCCCTCACAATTCGATAAAGGCGGGGATTACGATCCAGCCTCAAACGCTGCCGGTACGCTTGTCTTCGAAATGAACGGAACGACACAGGCGGATGAAATCCGCTACTTCTACATTTACTTTGACATGACAGAATACGGAAATAAAAACGAACCAAACTATTCAACCGATCTCTCCTATAACTATTCCGGGAACGTGGCGGAATTCGAAGTTAACAACACGTTCTTCCAGTGGTCGATTGATACGGAAAGGGCGGAGAACACGTCCGGTATTTACTATGTAAAGGATCTTTATACGGCAGGAGAAAATGAAATATTGAGGGTTAACCCATCGGACAACAAAACTGTCGAGTACTCCGAATTCTCGAACGCGACCGATACGTTCGGCTTTGATTTCAGAAACAACGCGACGTTCAAACACGTAGGGCCTGTTAGAATCGTGGTCGAGCAGAAGGGTGAGGAGATTTTCTGGAACCAGCCGGATAACAAAACCAACGAGGGATATCTCATAAAGAGATACACATTCTACCGGGACATCGACTGGATGAAGATAGAGCAGATATTCGTGAATAATGCCACGTACAACCTCACGAGGAATTCAACGGTTGCCGGGGCGCTTGCCTTGGACGTCAACTATTCAATGGACCTCCCGGGGGGCGTTGACTACTACGGCAACATGTCCAATCCGAATGATCCAGGTTCGTACGGATGGGTGTCGAGGGAGGATGGATATACTTCTGTTGGGGTTGTTAATATATACGAGAACGGAACGAGTAACTTCTTCGCCTTGGAGGACAGCCCCACCAGGAGGATCGGGATACAACTGAATGAAACCAACATAACAGTAGGCGGTTCCATAAAACACATCGCCGCCCTACAGTTTAACGGCAGCAGCGGAGTGGAGAATTATTTCCTGGCTTTCGTGA
>JAGMCY010000005.1 GCA_023128965.1 Candidatus Aenigmatarchaeota archaeon
CGTCCTCCTTTGAATTTGGGTCTCTTCCTCTTCCCTTTCTTAACGCAAACCCGGGCGACAACGAATCCCTGTTTTGCCTTATAGCCGAGCGATCTCGCCCTGGTGAGTCTCGTTGGCCTTTTGAGTTTCGTGACTACCCTTTCCTTCCTCCACCCAATCAGCCTTTTCTTCCACACTTCCGCTAGGTTTTTGTCCTTCCGTATTTCGCTGAAATTTTTAATCATTTTACCACTCCACGAACGATTAGATATAAATAAGCATAAAAAGATATAAAAAGTTATAAATTCAAATTGACTTATAAGGGGTGTAACGTATGCATGCAGCAGTTAAAATAATAATAGGGCTGATCTTTATCCTAATCGGTCTAGGAATTTACGTGGATTCGGTATATCCGTTAAGCGGCACAGTAGGTGTATTTGGTGTTAATGCATTAGATAGTCTTGTAACAGTATTAGCCGGAGTTATACCGATATTACTGATACTTCTCGGGCTGTTCATAGTGTGGCTTGAGGCGGACGAGTTGAAAACGGCGAAGGAATTCGAGGAACCTGTGGAAGAGAAGCCCGAGAAGAAGTAGATCACAGCTCGGTTCTCTGGACTACAGAGTCTTTAATATTTATATTTTTATCCTTTTTTCTCAGCTTTCCGCCTATTCTTGATCTCTGCACTATGGAATCTATGATGTTTATGGTTTCCTTCACTTCGATCTTCTGAATCTCGGTTGCGAAACTCATGGCGATGATCGTGTACTTTATGATGTTCGCTACCTTCCCCAGAAAATCATCAAGCCCTTCCTCTTTGTCCGAGTACAGCCTGAACGCCACGTGCATGAAATCGTTTTCCTTCTTGACAACGACAGTTAAAAGATACGTTCTTTCGGTTTTAGTGGACTCCCCGGCAAACATGTACAGTCGTTCGTCCCCGAAGGCATGCTCTCCAACGAGTTTCATCCCCTTGCATTCCTCCATTACGTGATTGGAAATTGTTTCGATATCCACACCCTTCAATGTATATCCAGTGCTGACTGGGCGGAATTTCTTCGTTAGCTTCACGTATTCCGGTTCGCTCATCTCTTCAGGCTGCATGAAAGATTCCACATACCTTTTGAATTCTTCCGTACGTTTCAATTGATCGATATTCTCCTTCTTTACGGGCATCATAGGTCCTGTTTTTATGGGTAAAGTGGACGGGGCTTCCAGGGATTCCTCAATCATGAAAGGTTCTGGTGTTTCCCTGTAAAATTTCCCGTTGATATCCCTGAAGTTGACGGCAGGTTTCACTATCGTTTTTCCAACGACCGTTGGCAGAACCTTGAAAACAAAACCCTTCTCCTCCTTGGGCTCGACCCTTTTCATGGAATAACCCGTCACAGGCTGAACCTTCAATTCAACCGGGAACTTTATTTCGAGGTTGACGTCTTCTATGGGATGTTTCGAGTGGTTCATTACGGATATAACGAAATACGAATGCTTGCCTATCTCGAGCGTGTTTTTAAGGTATGGTTTTATTTCGATGTTCGGTTTTACATGGATACACAGGGATCCTATCTTCTTTTCCTTCTTCTCGCCGTCCGCATCTATCCATATAACCTTGCTGAGCGGGGATTTCATCCCTTCTTCAGCGACGAGCCTGTACCTGAACGTCTTGGTTTCCCCCGGCTTCAGAGAGGGTATGGTTTCGATTTCGTTCGAATCCTCATCAACGATTTTTATGTTATTTAAAATCTCCTTCGTTTCGTTGCTCACCCTTATCTTTATACCTGTCTGCTCACCCTCTTTCGTGAACTCCTCCTCGCATTCTTGATTGATTGTGGGGTGTGGAATGATTTTCAAAAGGTTCTTGATTTTTTTGTCTATCTCCTCGCTGTATTCGATTTCAAGGGATTTCCTGTAGCTTTTTATCGCGAGATCGTAATCCTCTATCTTCTCGCTTGCCTCGCCGATGATGTTGTAGCACCACTGGACGGCGTACATTGAATTTGACTTCGAAAAGTATTCGATCGCTTTCAATCCGAAGTTTATGGTGTTGTTGAAGTCCTTGAAAGCGAGTGAATAGACAGCGGCGCATTTGTAGGACCATCCCGTTTTAAAATCCTCCCCTGTCTTCAGGCTGTGTTTCGCCGCGTCCAAGCAGAAATCAACCGCCCTCTTGTCCTTTATAGAACCAGCGAGCCTCGCGATTTCCTGGTACAGGGAAACTGCTTTCTCATAATCCTCCCTGTCTTTTGCCCTATCCGCCTTCTTCACCAATTTCTCTATTTCCTTCTCTACCCCTTTCCTCTCTTTCTCCTTCGCCTTTGACATAACAATAGAATGTTAACCTAATAATTCAAAAACTTTATTCGCTCACATTCCCAGCTGTTCTCCCCATTCCTCATACCTTCGAATAGTCTTTTCGTCCACTGTCCTTCTAACCTTTGAGAAAGCGCGGTCAAAATCTTCCTTTGTGAGCGATCGGTAATTCATCGCGTATTTTTCGATCTGGGCGGGCGTGAGATCTTCGAGTTTCGGGTTTTGATCCCTTACCATGAGCATTATCGCTTCCTTGCAGAGGTTAGCTATGTCCCTCCCAGAATACCCCTCGCTCATACTAGCGAGCGAGTTTATCGTGATTTCAGTGAGCGACACGCCTTTCAAATGTATTTCAAAAATATGTTTCCTAGCCTCCGGATCTGGAAGGGGGACGTAGATCCTTCTCTGGAAACGGGAGATCATCGCGTCGTCAAGATCCCATGGTTTGTTCGTGGCTGCTATCAATATGATCTTTTCACCCGGTTTCGTGGAGAAGCCTTCTATCTCCATGAGTAATTGTGAAACCACGCGTCTAGTGGATTCCTGAATGCCGGAATCCCTGCTTATCATGATGGAATCGAACTCGTCCATGAAGATTATCGAAGGCTGGCTCTTTTGGGCTTTTTCAAACAGCATGCTCACTATTTTAGAGGACTCCCCGAAGTATTTGGAAAGGAGTGTGGATGTCCTCGCTTCGAAAAACTTCGCCTGCAAGGTGTTGCTCGCTGCCTTCGCGAGCAGGGTTTTTCCTGTTCCAGGTGGTCCATATAACAGCAAGGTTCGCGGGGCCTCCACGAAATCCGGTTTCTTCTCCACCATGGGGAGTATTATCGCTTCCTTCACTTCGCTTTTAACCTCTTTCAGTCCCCCTATGTCATCCCACTTCACGGTGGGTTTTTCTGAGATAACCATGCTGTCTATCGCTTCCGTGGACTTCGCACGAGTGTATGGCGTGGTTGAGCGGATGACGTTGCTCATGGTTTCGTACTGTGAAGCTGAGTTGAAAAAAGATTCGGCGTATTCCCTGGGAGCGATGTAAGCGAGTTTCCTGTAGATTAAGGCGGCTCTCTGATAGTGAACCACCGCCTGCTTAGATTTCCCCTCTGATTCGAGTTTTTTCGCAATATCGATCTCGTGTTGAAGTTGCTGCTTTAAAAG
>JAGMCY010000050.1 GCA_023128965.1 Candidatus Aenigmatarchaeota archaeon
TCGAACTGAAATGGCACTGGAAAGCTGTTAGGAATCCTATAAAATTCCACGAGGAAAGTCTGGAGGAATGGCTTATAGAAAAGACGATTTATCATTGCGAAAAAATAATGGAAAATATAGGATGAATCCTAAAACACAGAAACCCCCTAATTTGTACTCAGTGTCTTAAATCTGCCCGGGGCTATACCTAACGAAGGTGATAGAATTCGTAGGTCCCTCTCGTGTCCCTCCCCAGGCTTGCAACGCTGATCGTTATTTTCAAGGGACCCGGGTTCGGAGGGAGATTGTTCCATTTTGAGCAGTCAAGATCATAATTTATCTCTATTGAGTACACCCTTCCGTGCTCCTCGAGGAGAGAGATCTTCATCTCTTCCATCTTGTTATAAAAACTGTCCTTTGTTTCGTTACAACTGTGAGTTTCCGTGATTGTTTTGTTCACTATCTCGATCATGTTGCTGAAAAGGTCTATGTCCTTCCTCTCGAAAGGTTCGGACATCTCGATTGTTGAATACTGGAAGAGCGCCTGCTGGACTACGAAGATCATGCCTATCATAAACACGATCGCGATCAAAAATAGCTGGCCCTTTTTCGAACCCATAAAAATAATTTGAACGGGTGGAATAAAAAAGAAAAAGTAAATCGACACGGAAATAAATTTCCGTGTCTTTTGAAGGTTATTGGAGGGGTGAAGTTTCGATTATCTCTGAAGGATAGGTATTCCTAATTCCTTGTTCACGTCTCTCTCTCCTTCCTCCCTTGCGACAGGTCCGAGGATGTAAGGGGATTTAACGCCGGTCACGATCGTTATCACCTTTAGTTTACCCTTGTAATTCGGGTCTATCCTCGCGCCCCATATGACCTGAGCTTCTGGATCGAGCTGTTTCGAGACGTATTCTCCTATCATGTTTACCTCGTCCAGCCTCAGGTCCTGTCCGCCTGTCATGTGTAGCAGCGCGCCTGTCCCTCCCTGATAGTCTACTTCCAACAGCGGGTTGCTCATTGCCTTTATTATGCATTCCTCCGCTCGGTTTTTCGTATCCGATTCGCCAAACCCCACGGTCGCAACGCCTCCAGAATGCATTACTGCTTTCACATCGGCGTAGTCGAGGTTCACGAGCGAGGGCTGCGAGATAGTCTCTGTTATCCCCTTTATCATGTTCGCTACCAGATCGTCAGCGACAGCGAACGCCTGTTGCAGGGGAAGGTTACCCGCGATGCTAAGAAGACGGTCATTCTCTATCACGATCACCGTATCACAAACCTGCCTCAATTGGTATAACCCGTCTTCGGCTTTGCCCATTCTCGCTCCTTCCACTTTGAAAGGCATGGTCACTCCTGCTATCACGATCGCTCCAATTTCCTTCGCCATTTTCGCTATTACAGGGGTTCCTCCTGTTCCAGTTCCGCCCCCGAGACCCGTCACCAGGTATAGCATATCTATTCCTTCAAGGAGTTTTTTCATCTCCCTCTCGTTCTCCTCTACTGCCTTCCTTCCCAGTGCGGGGAATCCTCCTGCTCCCAAGCCTTTTGTCAGTTCCCTTCCTATCAGAACCTTTTCATCCGCTTTCGAGATACTAAGGTGTTTCGCGTCCGTGTTTATCGAGATGGTTCTCGCTCCCTTAACACCTAAGCCCGACAGTCTCGTTACGCAATTGTTCCCTGCACCTCCTACGCCCATAACGAGTATTTTCGCTTTCAGGAGATCCAGATCGAATTCATCCTTTATCTTTTGCTCGAAGTCATCTTCTGAATCCATATCAGGTCTCGGTTCCGGCTCAAAACTTGGTTTTTCCTCGTTCTCGAAATCTTTCGGTTCCTCCTTTTTTATATCCTCTTTTGTTTCTTCCTCAAACACATTTTCAAACGCTTTCTGTATCAGCGAATCCATATTTTTCACCCCTCCATTTTTATTTCAAATTCCTATACTGGAAAGGATATTTTCGAACGAATGTTTTCCAGTATCGAAATGTTTTTATTAACTCATTCCAATTATTTTTTACAAAAAAAGTTTATACTCAAGAATAAACATGAGAACCAAATTCACTGGATGCCAATTCATCCCCAAATGAATTGGACTTGTGCAACTTTCCCCAAAGTTGCTTTAGACCCTTTTTCTAAACCGTTTAAAATTCTGACATTTATTATTTCCGTTTTGGATATATAAAGTTTTCCTGCCTTCTCTCCCGAAAATAAGGATTTTCCGGCCTTTTCAGCCTCGAAATCGAACCCCGTTTCCCACCTTAAATATAGCCTATATATATCGAAAAACACCCACCGAAAGCTTTATAAGTAGGTAAATTAATTACTTATTAGAGATAACAAGTTAGAGGATAAAGGATAAGGGTGTTTAAGGTGACAGATAAAACAGAAGTGTTAGAGAAGTATAACGATTTTGTAAACCTAACTCCATTCGGAAACCTATTGAAAGCTTGGAACGATGCCAGCTATAAGATCAAGAATATCGGAAAATACATAGGCGAATTTTTAAAGGGTGGAGTTACTGGTGATGTTTCTGACATTCAAATAGATGAAGGTCTTGGACTGGATGGTTTCAAGTACGTTGGTGAATATGAAGGCAAGCCTGTCTACGCTGCCTCAAACGATGTGATAGGAAGGCTATTGGATCAATACGGTGATCCTGGCCACAAGAGTGATAAGATAAACTACGGGGCGGCATTCAAGGACAAGATTCTAGTAAACGATGTTTACGTCGACTCCGCAGCTTACGGTGGAAAGGCTGATCCCCTTACAAGCAGGAAACTTAAATACATACTGGAGCATGAGCTTGCAGAACTTAAAGGAGTAGGACATGACAAAGCACACGAACATGCTGAGAAAGCCACAGGTTTAAGTAGGGTGAGGTTTTAAAAAGTTTAGGTGTTGATGGTTAAAAGGTGTGTTAAATGAAAAAGTACATTAACTCGAATGAAGGAAGGGGACTCGACGGAAAATACCAGACGGCAAATGTAGACTATAAGCTGTTAAAAGGCATGCGCAATGCTCATTTTATGAACGAAGCAGAGGCAAATGGTCAGCAAAAGGCTAAATGTGGAAGATTAGGAGCTTTGGCACACTCAGGACTTAATGCCGTAGGGCAGAAAATCCTTCAAGATGCGATACCCTACTCAAGCGGTAGTGGAATCCTTGCTGAGTTATTCAACATATATAAAACCGCAGGGTACAAAGTATTCAGAGCACGTAAACATGATTATGCTCAAGAAGCATTTGAAAATGATATACCAATCGTAAAAGAGGCATTTCAGAACTTCTGGTCGCTTGGAAACTTCGGACGTGGGCTTGTAAAAATAAAATCACTTTACACTGTAAAAGCTCTTGGAAGTACCAAAGAAAAGCCAATATTTCTAGAACTTACAGATGACGAACATGTTACTACATTATTGCCAACGTTAAAGGAATTGGGTAAAGCAGCACTAGTAGATGAGCCAAAAGCAACATCTATAGCAAACCGGTACGTGAAAGGAAAGATAAAAGGTGGTGAAAATGAAGAAACCACTCTGTCTGGAGTTTATTCGGAAATAACTGATAAGGAAACGAAAAGAATAGTCGACCCTACAAATTTTAGAGATGCTCTACTTCCAGGTGATTTGTGGTTAACTGGTATGAAAGGTCAGAGAAATGTCATATACTCGTCAACTTTAGAAGGAATAGAAATAGTCAAGTATGATAAGGCTTCATTCATGGATCATTTGGGTTATCGTACAGAGCAAGACCTGAAATTCACGTTGACTGGTCTCTTATATAAATTTATTAATATAGAAGACTTCAGTCCAATAGCAAAGCAGAGTATAGGAGAGGATCAGTTGGAACATGCAATAAAGGCAACGCATAGACGTCGCGGTAAAATAAGGGCTGACGGCATACCTAACCCAATTATAGGTATGGAATAAGCTTCGGTAAACAAAACTGTTTAATCCCATAAATTTAAACTTATTAGCC
>JAGMCY010000051.1 GCA_023128965.1 Candidatus Aenigmatarchaeota archaeon
TTTCGCTACAATCCAGTCGAAATGTCCTTTCCTGTCCAGGGTGACCGGTTTCTTGTTCGGTTCACAGAGGACCACGGACCCTATATGTGACCTTTCTCCTCCTCCCAAGATCAGGATGATATCCTCTCCTTGTTTGATTTCTTTCAGCCAGACCCTGTATTTACCCTTTCCAGCGTAAATCATCGGCTCACTCCAAATAATCTTCAACCTTTAATTCCATTGGCAGTTTGGGTTTTTTGAAATCCTTCGGATCCTTACCAGCGGGAATGGTGAGGTCAAAACCTATCTTGCACGTTTCCCTGGTCTCGAGGTTTGAGGAAGGATCAAGAGACGAGCCCTTCTCCCTCGGCTTGATCACCATATCCTTGTCCCCCTGAAAGCGCGTCGCAAATGCCCACTCGATTTCATTCGGGTCATGTATGTCTATATCCTCATCCACAACGAATACATGCTTCATGGATTTGTGCCCTTGGAAAGCGGCCTCAATCGCCTTCTTCCCGTCATCCGGGTTCTTCTTGCGGATGCTCACCGCTCCGTGCAGCCACGAGCAACCTCCGGGCGTGACTAGTACGTCCTTCACATCGCAGACCTTCGAAACCTCCTTGAAGATTGTCGGCTCCCTTGGCATACCCATGAGGACCTTGTGTTCCAGACCCCCGGGAAGCAATGCGTGGAATACAGGATCCTTCCTCACGAATATTTTCTTAACTCTCGCAACCTTCTGCTTCCTCACGATATCGGGCGTTTCGGTAAGATCGAGGAAAGGCCCTTCATCAGCTTCCTCCCCCTCCATTGCAGCTATCATGATTATCTCCGCCTGCGGAACCTTGTGACCTCCGAGTTCAACAAGCTTTGTCTCGCCTAGCGAATTCGCTATATTAAGTTCGCTGTTGCCTGTTTTTGTTGATATCGCCGCTGCGAGCATGACAGGGATCGAATTGCCTATGCAGAAGGCGAATTCGTTGTCTCCCCTTTCCAAAAAAGTATGGAAATCCCTTTCGAGGATCCTCATCACAAACTTATCCTTCCCTGTTATCATCGCCCTCTGGTAAGAAGCGTTCAAGCCAAGCTCTTTGTCATTCGCTATCACGATCCCCGAGGCGATGTAGGGACCGCCATCGAACGGATAGTATGTTAATATTGGGAACTTCGAGAGGTCCACCTCCCTCTCCTCATATTCCTCGGCTTTCACGACTTCCGGCTCTTTCGGGTTCTCGATCGCACCGGAAAGCTTCTTTATGATTTCATCCTCCTTGATGCCGAGCCCCACCGCGACCAGTTCCCTGGTGGAACATATGTTCGCTATTACAGGAATATCGAAACCTTTCACGTTTTCGAAAAGCAAAGGTTTTCCATCGAGCTTTTTCATTATGGTCGATATCTCGTATTTCGTGCCGACCTCTTTCTTTATTCTCGTTATCATCCCCTTCTTTTCCAAAGCATCAAAAAACTCCCTAAACTCCATGAACATCACCCCTTGGACTATTGAATTATGAAAACATCATTTTTAAATCAAACCCCTATTTTGCTTTTTATAGCCATGAAGCCAGCGCTTTCGATCGCTTTCGCCATTTTCTCCTGCAGCTCTTCTCCTGGCGTGAGCGTGATCACGTATCCCCCTCGACCTGTCCCGGTTATTTTCGCCCCAAGCGCTCCGTTCTCCTTCGCTATGCTTATTATTTTCTCTGCTTCCTTACAGGACAGGTTCATTTCCTTGAGCAGTCGATGGTTCTCATCCATGAGCTTCCCGATTTTCTCGAGGTCGTAACTTTCCAGAGACCCTCTCGCTTCTTTGACCAATCTTTCATATTCTTTGAATATTTTGTCGTACTTCTCCGGGTCCGCTTCTTTCGCCTTCTTCATGTCTGCAACCACCTCGCTCGTAACAGAGGACAGGCCCGTGTTCCCGAGAACTATCTCTATCGGTTGCTTTATTTCGAGAAGCTCTATCTTGTTTTCTCCTCCCTGAAGGTTTTTCTCAAACCAGAGCAACCCCCCGAAAGTCGCGCACGTGTTGTCTATGCCTGAGGGTGTCCCAGCAGAACCCTTCTCCCCCTCGTAGGAAATCCTGTTAATCTGTTCATCGTTTAGGTTGAGATTGAAGTAATCAGAAAACGCCCGCGCTATCGATGTCGCCATAGCAGCGCTCGCCCCAATCCCGCTCGTGCAGAACAAATTCCCTGATAACGTGATTTTCACAGGATTCTTTTCGATATCAATCTTCATGAAGTCCAGAATGAGTTTCATGGAGCGTTTAATTTCGCCCTTCTTTTTAACCTTATACCCTTCTGTTGCTGGCCGGTTGTCGACAAGCTCGTATTTATCCGACTTCTCGATTTTGGCGATGGTTTTATCCCCGACAGCAGAGGCTATCGCAGGCAATCCGTATACCACGAAATGCTCCCCGAAGAGTATGACCTTCCCGAATCCGTAACATTCAGCCATAAAACCACGAACGTTTTTGAAATTATTTAAACATGAAGTTTAAAAAATAAGCTATCAGGTGTTACTCATGGTTGTGACCGCGGACAAGGAGAAGTGTTTGCGATGCGGGGGGTGTGTTGCTGTATGCCCGAAGCTCGCCCTCGATCTCACAGA
>JAGMCY010000052.1 GCA_023128965.1 Candidatus Aenigmatarchaeota archaeon
ATGGGCACGCATGCGGAAAGCATAGGGTTCTACAATTCGCAGGCTATCGAAATAGTGATGATGTTCATAATGATACTAGGGGCGATAAGCTTTTTCATGCACTACCAGTTGCTTGCAGGGAGAAGGAAAAAGTTCTTCAAGGACATCCAGACCATCACCCTGATCCTCCTGATAATATTGGCAGTCCTGCTGCTGTTGCCCTTCAATCCCCTGAGGGATAGCGTTTTCCATGCGGTCTCCGCGATCACCTGCTCTGGCTTCGGTATCCAGAACCTGATCAGCTGGAGCGATTATTCAAAATCCCTGCTTATAATACTGATGATTTTCGGTGGGGCGGCGGGTTCGACGGTTGGCGGCCTGAAACTTAACAGGGTTCTGATATTCTTCAAATCAATTTTCGATAATGTAAGAAAACTGATAAAGCCAAGGCTCGTTTTCCCGAGGAGGATATTCAACTTGATTTATACAGAGGACGAACTCCAGGCGGTCTTAAAATTCACAGGTATCTACATCTTTTTCCTCATCCTCGGTTCTTTCATCCTGATGTCACAGGGGCATTCAGCGATAAATTCACTGTTCCAGGTCGCTTCAGCCCAGGGGAATGTCGGCTTGTCCGTCGTACCGGACCTAAGTATAATAAGCAAGCTCACCCTAATATTCAATATGTGGATCGGGAGGCTGGAGATCTGGGCGGTTCTCGTGTTCATAACTTTCATTCTCAGGAGAAGGTAGACTATGAAGATAATAGTGATCGGAGGTGGCGAAATCGGGTCGAGACTGACGAGGTTGCTTTCCGAAAACAAGCACGACGTCGTTCTAGTGGAGATAATCAACGAGCTATGCCAGGAACTCGCTGACAACCTGAACGCAACGCTCATCCACGGGGACGGGACGAAACCCGATGTTCTGGAGGAGGCGGGGATAGAGGACGCGGACGCCCTGGTCGTCGCTACAGGAGAAGACGAAACCAACCTTTTGTCCTGCCTTGTCGCAAGGGAGATGTCCAGCCTGAGGATAATAACGAGAGCCACAAAGGAAGAATACAAGAAGATATTCCTGAAGATCGGGGTGAACAGCATAGTTTCCCCCGAAACCTCCACGGTCGATCAGCTCGAGGCCATGATAACCGAACCCGACGTTGTCGACATGGCCCTGATACACGAGGGCAATCTGGAACTGATCGAACTGGAGGTCGAGAAGAAGTCGAACGTCATGAACAAGCCGATCACAAAGATCGAGTTCCCCAAGGAATCCCTGGTGGTCGCGATAAAGAGAGGGGAGAAATTCATAATACCGGAGGAAGAAGAGAAGCTAATGGCCGGGGATAAAGTTGTAATAATAGTGAGAAAGACGCTGGAAGAAAAGATAAGGGGTATGTTCAAGCCCTAATCAAACTTCTAAATAATTTTTGACAGTTCCCCTGCCACTTTCAGGCCGCTCCCTGACAGGACCACGATCGTTTTTTCGCCTTCTTTCACGATCCCATTCTTAACGAATTTCTCAAGGGCTTTCACGACTATCGCCGACGTGGGTTCAACAAACACCCCCTGAGATGCGAGCATTTTTAACCCTTCTATCGTTTCTTTGTCATTCACTATTCCCATCGCTCCCTTCGTTTCCTTCACCGTTTTCAATATCGCCTCCCCCCTGTTCGGCTTCGCCAGGCACACGCCCTCGGCTATCGTTTTTTCGGTCTGCGTGAAGGAGTCTGGCTTGTCCTTCCCTTGTTTATACGCTTCATAAATGGGCGGGCAGGCGAACGACTGGACTCCGAGCAATTTCGGCATCGAATCCACGATCCCCTGCTCCATCAGTTCCCTGAATCCTATATACAAACCCAGATAAATTCCCCCGTTTCCGCAGGGGCAGATCACGCTGTCGGGCGATTTCCAACCTAATTGTTCAGCGATCTCAAAAGCGAGGGTTTTCGTCCCCTCCAGAAAATACGGGTTCCAGTTATGAGAAGCGTAATATGTGTCCTTCGCTTTTTCCAGAACCGCCTTTTCCGTGTCCTCCCTCGTCCCCTCGATCCTGTTCAGCTTCGCCCCGTATAGAAGGATCTGGGCGAGCTTCCCTTCGGACGCGTAGGATGGACAAAAGATTTCGCAGGAAATCCCTGCCTTCGCTGAATATGCAGAAACAGAGGCGCCCGCGTTCCCCGAGGAATCCTCTATTACCTCCCGAACACCAATCCCCTTCACGTGGCTTATCATCACTGACGAACCCCTGTCCTTGAACGAACCTGTCGGAAAAAGAAAATCAAGCTTCGCCATCACTTCCAAACTCCCGATCCTCACGGGAACGAGCGGGGTGAACCCCTCCCCCAGTGTAACAATGTTTTTGTTGGATTCAATCGGGATCGCTTCCCTGTACCTCCAGATTGTCGGGTTCCTTTGTTTAATCTTGTCCCTAGGGAAGCTCACGTCCTTCCCCTCGATATCGAGAACCCCTCCACATCCACATTTGTAGATCCTTTCGTCCTTCCCGTATTCCTTCCCGCATTCAGGGCAAACGAGCTTCATAGATATAAGTTAAGTTTTAAATTATTAAATTTCTCTGCTAATTCCTTATCATGGAATTCGATTTCGGGGGGTTTGACTCAGGATTCGCGGATTTCGACCTGGAGCTCGAGGAGTTTGAGGTCAAGAAAACCAAGAAATTTGACAGACACTGGAAAGTTGGGGAAGGGGGAAGCGTTTATAACAGCCCTCTTGTTTACGGTAATACAATCTACTTCGGTTCTGCGGATGGTCACGTATATGCAGTCGATCTCGTAACTAGGAAGGAGAAATGGAGATTCAAAACCTCGGCAAAGATATTCTTTTCTTCCCCGGTTATCCATGATAACGTTCTGTATATAGG
>JAGMCY010000053.1 GCA_023128965.1 Candidatus Aenigmatarchaeota archaeon
GAAGATTTAAATATCAAAAAAACATCTTAAAATATGGAAGTAGAAGAGATAAAACTCAAGGATCTGAAACCTGAGGAGTTCATAGGGCATAGGGTAAAGGAAATTTCTTCCGCTGTCGGAAGCGGTCTAGCGATAAACGCGTTATCGGGGGGCGTTGATTCCTCAGCCGTCACCTTACTGGGTCACAAGGCATTGGGCGACAGGCTTAAAACCTATTTCATTGAAAACGGCTTGATGAGGGAGGGCGAGCCAGAAAGAGTCGCATCTTTGTTCGAAAAGCTGGACATTCAAGTGGAGATAATCGATGCCAGGAAAGAATTCTTCGAGGCCCTGAAAGGCCTGACGGATCCTGAAGAAAAGAGGGAAGCGATCACCCAGGCGTTTTACAGGGACGTTTTCAGCAGGATCGTAAAGGAAAGCGGCGCTAAACACCTCCTTCACGGAACGATCTACACGGACGTGGAAGAAACGATAGCCGGCATAAAAAGACAGCACAACATACTCGAACAGCTCGGGATTGACACGGAAAAAGCGTATGGATACAAGATTCTGGAACCTTTAGTACAGCTCAGGAAGCCGGCCGTTAGGGAGGTTGCAAAAGCGTTAGGGCTGCCGGAGGAAATATACAACAGGATGCCTTTCCCCGGTCCTGCTTTGACAGCGAGGGTTTTAGGAGAGGTCACGCCTGAAAGGATCGAAATCGTCAGGAAAGCGACGAAAATCGTTGAAGAGGAACTTGCGAACACAGGAGCGTTTCAGTATTTTGCTATTTTACACGCAAACAAGGTTACCGGGATGAGGGAAGGAAAAAGGGATTACGGTTCTCAGATAGAGGTGAGATGCTGGGACACCAAGGACGCGGTAACAGCTTCGCCGACAAAACTTCCTCACGAGACTCTGGATAAACTGGCGCAAAGGATAACTTCGGAAATGCCGGGTGTGGTTAGCGTCACATACAACATAACCAGAAAGCCGCCTTCAATGATGGAAGTTGTTTAATCAATTTACATAAATGACCCTAAAATGAACGCGATCAGGGCGATGAACATCCCGATTTTCAAACGCTTGCTTATCCTTGCGTATCCCTTCCTCTTTTTCTTTTCCCTTCCGAGGGAATATATGCAGGATAAAAAAACCAGGTCAGCGACAGCAACCACAGCGAGGTAGCTCATTTTCAGAATCCCGTAATAGTAGGGAAGGAATGAGAAGACTATAGCCAGAATAAGGCAGGCAATCGCAAGGACAATCATTGTCCTCTCCCTGTATTTCATCTTCACGCCCCCTCTCGTTATCCCGAACCTTTCGGCTATAGGAGTCGTGGCTTCCGAGACTTTCGAGGCGATCTTTTTCAGAAAACTCTTCCTATCCCCTTTGATATCCTCCAAATCCTTGACTATCTCCCTTGATATGGTCGCGAGCATTGCAAGAACCGTGAGAATCAGAACGAGCCTTATCTCCAGGAATATCGCTCCTCCAAAAAGGAAGACCGATCCCACCAGATAGCCTATTGTGGTGTTCCCCAGAAAGGTTTTGTGCTGGAAGGAAACGGAATACATGATGAGAAGAAACGAGTTTATCATGGCGATTGTAAAACACAAACCATTTATTAACAGGGCGCAAAAATTCCCAAGAACGAAAAGTATTATCGAAAAGATCAAGGCGGAGTTCCTTGAAACCTTCCCTGAAGGTATAGGGCCTCTTGGCCTGTTGACCCTGTCCGCTTCCACATCCACGTAATCGTTGAACACGTTTCCAGCTCCCGTTATCAGAAAAACCGCCGCCAAACCGAACAAGAACGGAAGGGTGTAAAGGTTTTGAATGCTGGCGTTAACCGCGATGAGACCCCCGATAAAAATGCCTATCATCCCCATTACACCGTTAAGAGGCCTCACCATCCCCAACAATTCGAGCATAATTATAACCTTGTAAAAGTTATATAAAAACTTTGAAGAATTAAATCTTGTGCTCTTTCTTTATGGGTCTGAGCTGTTTCCTTTTACACTTCCTGCACTTAACCTTCCCGTCCCTGACCTTGACCAGGTCCGCCCGCATTCTCGCCCCGCACTTCATGCAAATGAAAATGCGGTGGAAGAGCCTCCCTTCCGCCTCAGGAAATTTCTGCTTTGGCATAATAACCATATATGATAGGGTTAATTTATATATTTTTGCTTGGATCGATTGAATTTCAAACAAGCAAGCTTTATATTAACTAACCGAATATTTATGAAATGAATGCAAATTATAATTCTGTAAAATCATATGTAATAGATACAGGGGAGTCCAGTCCAAACGGAAATTTCTGGAAAAATTTCTTTACTGATGATCTCCAGTATTTTATGGACTACGATTTAATTACGGGCCACTACGATTTAATTACGGGCCAAAAACAAAACCTGTATGCGATCGGGTTCAAGAAGAAAGGCGAAAAGAGCGTTTTATTGAAATTATTTTCAGGGAAAATAAAGAAATCGAAAAAATTCTTGAAAAAAATTAACCCATTTGTTCAGTATTTGATTGATCATCACCGCATCAAATACGAAGGAGAATACGGTGTTTATTTCGACCACACGCGTTCAGGAGATACTCTGCTTAAAACAAGGGATTTTTCGTATCTGGACCTCGAAACAAGGAACGGAATGAGACCTGTTCATGGCATTACTTTTTCTGAGCCGAAAGACGGTGACCCGGAAAGCAGTGTTATCTATAAAATAATTTATCAGAGGATAAACGCCCCGGATTATTTCAGCAGATTTTTAAGCCGCCTTTCGAACATAATAGGCGTCCAGAGACCGTTTATAAGAAGATTCAAGAGAAGAGTTGACAAACGAATTAAAAAAGAGGGGGTCAAAAACGTTCGAGATAAGCTCCCGATTATAGTAGAGGAACTTGAAGCAACAGGGAAATACAACGCGGATGGAATAGTTATAGACAAAGATAAGATAAAGATGCCTAAAAGTTTCAAAAAGTTCGCTTTTCAAGAATAATGTGCTTCTCCCATTTCTTTTCCTTTCTGGGATAATCCTCCCTGTAATGCGTCCCTCTCGATTCCTTCCTTTCAAGCGCGGATTTCGTTATGAGTTTCGAAACCAGTATCATGTTCCTTAGTTCTATTACCTCGGGGTTGA
>JAGMCY010000054.1 GCA_023128965.1 Candidatus Aenigmatarchaeota archaeon
ACCCGAGGAGGGCCTAGTCCGCCACTCCTGGATGACCACGAAAGGTTTGTTAGGAGAGCACAAGCAGAGGAAGCTGTTCGGGTTCCTGAGAAGAGGTTAGTCTTTCTTTTCTAGATCATCGAGCACAACATCAAGGTATATTTTGGCATTGGTGGGGGTTAACCATTTTCTTTTGGCTATTTTGATTTTGTTATTATTGCCCACTATCCCGTAAATTTTTGTCCCTTCCCATCCGCCGCTTAAACTAGTAAATTCCATTGTAAACCTTGTCCCTGACGTTGCATTAGTACCTACTGTTACTGACGAGCCTTTTTTCAATGTGAACACGAAGTTATCATTTATACCATCGTCGTTTACGTCCACACTCATTTTATATGGAAATCCTTTATCCTTAACTTTTGCATATATTTTTCCGAACTTCTCTAGAATTTTAGTGTCTTCAACTAGATCGTCTGCGTAAAGTTTTGGCACACGTGACAGAAGATATGAAAGAGCTCCGACGCCGCCATAAATCAGAACTTTTCTCCTTTTCATTCTGCTCTTTTAAGATTTGTAGAATAAAATTTAAAAATCTATAGTGTACTTGGTCTCAGGGCCTGAACCTCATCATGGTTCTCGGGAACGGGATCGAGTCCTTTATGCTTTCTAATTTACATAACCAAGCGACGAGTCTTTCCACCCCTAAACCGTAACCTGAATGCGTGACGCTCCCGAACCTTCTCAGATCCAGATACCACTCATAGCCTTTCGGGCTCTCCCCCATTTTCTTAAGGGACTTTATCAATTCATCGATGTCCGTATCCCTCTGGCTCCCGCCAACGAGTTCTCCATATCCTTCAGGGGCAAGCATGTCGAAGCACAAAGCGGTTTTCGGCTTTTTGGGGTCGCGAGGCTTGTAAAAGGCCATAATCTCCTTGGGGTAGTGGGTGACGACGACAGGGGTGTCGAAGTGCTTCATTAGCTTGTCCTCCTCGAGCGTCCTCAAATCCTTGCCCCAGGGTATTCGTAACTTCTCCTTCTTCTCGAGGATTTCAAGAGCTTTGGTGTACGTTATCGTGGGGAACGGCTTCCTAGCGATCCTCTCGAGCTTCTTGATATCCTGACCGAGCAACGACAACTCTTTCTTGTTATGCTTGAGGACCTCCTTTATTATGAAGCGGACTTCATCCTTCGCGACCTCCGTGACCTCTTTCAGGTCCATCCAAGCCGCTTCCATCTCGGCCATCCAGAATTCAGCGAGATGCCGGGTTGTTTTCGAACGTTCCGCCCGGAACGTCGGGGCGACGTCGTAAACCTTTTCCAAGGCGAAAACAGCAGCTTCCGCGTACAGCTGCCAGCTTTGCGTCAAATACGTCACGTCATCGAAATATTTCACTTCGAAGAGAGTCGCTCCTCCCTCACACTGAATTGGCTGGAAGATAGGGGGATCGAATTCGTAATAACCCCGGTCGCGGAAGAACTTGTGAATCGCTCCTATAACGGTGTGCCTTACCTTCATGGCCGCTGTCAAGTATCGGGATCTCAGCCAGAGATGTCGCGTGTCAAGAAGGAATTCTGTGGATTTATCTTTGGTTATCGGGAACCTCTCGGCGATGTGGACGGGTTCGAGCTTCGAAATCTTTATCTCGTAACCCGTAGGCGCCCTCTTATCCTTCGCAACCCTGCCCTTGATTATGACAGAGGATTCGATGGTCAGCTTCTTCGCCTTCTTGAAGTCCTTATGCCTGTCCGTGATCGTGCATTGGACTACATCGCTAGAGTCACGAATAACCAAAAATATAATATCCTTGCTCTCCCTCTTCCTCCAGACCCATCCTTTGATCTCGAGGGTCTTCCCAACGCTCTTCGGAACCTTGTCTATATCCATCCCAACACCTTATTTAATTTTATTCCCTTCGCGACTTTTATTTGTTTAAGGGGAAACAACTCCTGCAACCTTGGGGAAAGGAGCAGCCTCCCAGATGAAATCCAGACCGCATATGAACCTCGTCAATCTTTCGATCCCTATCCCGAACCCTGCTGATTCAGGGGTTCCGAATTTCAGCATCTCGAAATACCACTCGTACCCCTTTGTTTCGACACCCGCTTTTCTCATCTTCATTTTTACTATTTCAAGTTCTGTCTCTCTTTCGCTTCCTGAAATCGCCTCCCCGTATCCTTCCGGGTAGAACAGATCGAAATCCCTGAGTTTCTTCGGGTCTTCGGGGTCTATTTTGTCGTAGAAACCTCTGGAACCAGTTGGGTAATCCCTCACCCAGAAAAACTCGCCTATATATTCTGACAAGGCCTTCTCCGCTTCCCATGGGATCTCCTCCCCGTAACTGATATCAAATCCCAGTTCCCTGCAGATATCCACCGCTTGTTCGTGTGTTAATTTTTTAAACGGCAGTTTCGGGATTCCGAGTTTCCTTCCGAGGAATTCAAGCTCTTCCTTGCAGTGTTTCCTAACGTATTTTATTACGTGCACAACCAGTCGTTCCCCCAAATCCATAATCTTCTCGTAATCGTATCCCTTCGCTTCAAGGTCGAGCTGGTAAAACTCGACCAGATGTCTTCCGGTTTCTTTCGTTTCCTCATCCTCGAACCTTATACACGGGGAGAAAGCAAATATCTTCCCGAGGGCGGACATGGCCATTTGCTTGTGGAGAAGCATGGAACCCATCAGTCTCATGGGTTTGCCGTAAAAGTCCACAATCGCATGCTTCGCCCCCCTCAGGCCCGGGTCTGTAGCTGGTCCCATAACAGGTGCTTGTATTTGCAGGAATCCCTCTTTCGAAAGAAAATCCCTCGCAGAACAAAGAACTCTGTCCTGTATTTTCAGGGTGCGGATCATCCTTTCGTCGCGGATGGTGAGGTGTCGCTTCTCAAGGCTAAGCAAAGATTTCTTCCTTTTCTCTGAGATTACGTGAATCACCTTTCATTTAAATCACCTCTTTTTACCATTTATTGATAGTATTTATAAATATTTGCCCGTTTTTATGGAATATTTTACAAAATATACGAAAATTTATATATTAAATGGAACATATGTTTCAATATGGAAGCGAAGTTGGACAAAAAAGACCTCCGCATACTCGAGATCCTGAAGGAAAGGGGAGACTTGACCGTCAGGCAGGTCGCTTCCAGAACGCTCCTCCCGATCACGACCGTGCACAACCGGATAAAGCGTATGAAATCGTTAGGCGT
>JAGMCY010000055.1 GCA_023128965.1 Candidatus Aenigmatarchaeota archaeon
TCCCACATGATGACGGATGAATATTATTACATGGAGGCTGCCAAAAACATTCTAAAAACAGGCGAGCCGAATTTATGTTCATATGTTGATGTAGAAATAGAATCTTGTTCACCCATTTTTAAGCCCTTGATGTTTTCGTTCATCTTGAGTTTGGCCTTTCTTTTTTTCGGGATAAATTCATTTGCAGTGATAAGTGTATCTGTCATATTCGGAAGTTTGAGTATAATTTTGATATTCTTACTCGCATATCTTCTGTTCAGACAAAGGGAAATAGGCTTGTGGTCCGCCCTTCTCCTCGCTTTGAACCCCATGCACATAACATGGTCAAAAGCAGCAGAAACTAACATAACTTCCCTTTTCTTCACCCTGCTCGCCTTTGTGTTGTTCTTATTCTATTTCAGGGTTAGGGACAGGAAAATTTTATTGTTGGGTCTGCTCACCACCGCATTTGCAGTAAACATTCGGCCTGAAAACGGGATTTTGATTATTTTGGTATTTTTGCTGTTTTATCTGTTTGGTCACGATTTGCTTAAACTGGAAGTTAAAAAAGTAATGGACAGAGGATTTTGGATTTGGATTACGCTGTTTATAATAATGCTAGTCCCCTATTTTATCTTCTTTTCGAACAACATAGCTACTGGTGGATATACCTGTACAGGTGGTAAATGTTATCCCCAATTATTCAGCCTGGATGCGATAAAGAACAATTGGGAAACTTACGGCCTCTTCTCTTTCTTTTCGTACACCTTCCATCCCCTGATTCTCAGTTTACTTGCCCTGTTAAGTTTCTTTTTTGCAAGGAAAAAACTGAAAGAACTCGTGTTTCTCTGGGTGTTTTTTCTTTCTTTCTATTTTGTGGTCATCGCAAACAACCTGGTTCATGTAAGGTATATACTCCCCCTGTACGCACCAGTAACGATTTTGGCGGGGTTTGCCCTTTTCCGGTTGAATCTGTATCTTAAAAAATATCTGAAGGTTTTCGCGGTTTTGGTTTTTTTGATCTTAATCATGGCTTCCTTTTACCCTTACGTTTTGGAAACAACGTGGGTTAGTCCTATTGCGACATTAGAGTCAATGTTGCCAGAAATGATCAAAAAAGATATTCAAAAGGAATGTTATGTGTTAACAGAGAATCCCAGTATTCTTAATTCCAAGACAGAAGTAAAGACCGTTCGAACGGAATATGCCCTAGAGAATCCGCAAATACTGGACAATATAATAAAAAATTCAGACTGCACCCTCTTTCTGACGGACATGTATTACAAAGTTTCTGGTAAATTTGATAGAAAAGCGAATTTTAATAGAATTAATCAGACGTACAAGTTAACTCAGTACAAAGAATATTCATTTAATTCTGTAAAATTTCAATTATATAATTTGACCTTCAAGTAATTGGGATATTTAAACACTATTAGCAATTAAATTCTATGGATTCCGAGACCCTTGAGAAATACAAAAAAGCAGGGAAAATAGGTTCGAAAATAAAAGAAGAAGTCCTGGAAAGGATTAAACCGGGTATGAAAATCCTCGAGCTCGCGGAATTCATTGAAAAGCGTATTCTCGGGCTTGGAGGGAAGCCGGCCTTCCCCGTCAACATAGGGATTAACGATATCACCGCACACTGCACGCCTAAATTCAACGACGAGACTGTCATAAAGCCCGGAGACCTTGTGAAGATAGATCAGGGGATACACGTGGACGGCTGGGTTGCGGATATGGCGTATACGTACTGCTCAGAGAAAAACGAACTGATAAAGGTTGTGGAAAAAGCCTTGGAGGCAGGGATAGGGGTGATAAAACCCGGGGTTAAAATCTCGGAGATAAGCCATGCTATAAGTGGGGCTGTCGAAGGCTCGGGTTTCGGGGTTATCGTGAATTTAACAGGTCACGGCTTAGATCAATACATCATACACGGACCGCCAACAATCCCGAACATGAAGAACGACTCACAGCAAGTTCTGAAAGAGTCGGATGTCGTGGCGCTGGAACCCTTTGTCTGCGAAACGAATGGTTACGTGAAGGAATCCGAACCTGTTGAGATCTTTTCTTTCCTCCAGCCCAGACCCGTTCGCCTTCCTGAGGCGAGGAAAATTCTTGATCTCGCTTCGAATGAATACAACGGTCTGCCCTTCTGCAAAAGATGGCTCGTTGAAAAGGGACTCTCACCTTTCAAGGTTTCATTTGCCCTGAAACAGCTCGAGGTTTCGAATTCTGTAAAAAGTTATCCCGTCTTGAGGGAGAGGTCAGGTCTGGCGGTAGCCCAGGCCGAGCATACAATCATTGTTAAAGAAAAGCCATTTGTTACAACAATTTGAATTCACCTGATTGCCTTGACAACCTTCCGTGTTACTTTTGGAAGAAACTCGTCCTTTCCCTTTGTGCATTTGGCGACAAGAACCCTGTTATCATCTAGAGTGGAACAAACGACATGCTCTTTGTCCCTCTTCCCCATATACAGCGTCCCGTCTAATTTTTTCTTTCCTTTTATGTCCTCCCAAAGAATTTCCGTTGCTTCTTTGTCACCTTTAAATACATCAACTATGATCTCAGTCTGATTTTCCACATTGAAAAAAATCATCCGTGATACCACTCTTATGTCCTCTTTGTTCCAATTGATCATGCAAAGATCGAAGCCGTCAATGTCCTTTACGAATTTTTTTGCATATGACAACAGGTCTTTCTGGAATTTTGCAGGCTTGTCTGATTCCACCGATTTTAAAATATTCTTGTCTGGTGATAGGACTGTTAAAACTTCATCGTTCACTGTAGTGTAAAAATCCCCCTTTATTACAATGAAATCATCCAAATTGGGATTATAATTTGTATAAAACTTTTTCCCGCCTATGTCCATGGAACGAAGTTTCTTCTCGTCCACTCCTTCGAGCGCAATTTCCTTGGGCGACTGGACAAATATTTCTATCTGTGCCTTCGGAGTTTTGTAATTTGCCACAAGAACGTTTCTTTGGCCTGGCTTTTCTTTTTCATGTATTATGCTGAAGGTTAGGGAAAGGATTTCCCCTCCCCTCACAGAAGGGATTTTATTTACAAATTCCGCGAAGCTGTTCACAAACTCCTCTGACATGACTATTATAATAAATAAATATTTTATAAATCTTTCCCCTTTTATATGTATGATGATTCTTTATTTGCTCCCTTTGCTGGCTTTTGGTCTGATTTCAACATACTGGGACGTAAAGAAAGGCATCATAAAAAACAAGCTGATATTGGCTATGTTGATCACGGCGGTAATTGTCCATGTCTCGAGTCTCCTTCTCTCTCCATCCCTCTTTAGCCTGCTACCCCCTTTAATGCTGAACATGGGTTTTTCGATATTTGTGGGTGTTCTTTTATGGGTCATATCCATATGGCCTGCAGGGGACGCGAAGCTATTTATCGCATACTCTTCTTTAATACCGCTTGGATTGTTCAAACAAATCAATCAGCCATTCGCCTCATTTGATTTTTTAATAAACACCTTCGTTCCCATATTCTTCGCGATGTTCATATTTTTGCTTATTAAGTCCAAGTCCTCTGCAATCAAGAATAGTCTGAAGTTCACGTTCAACCCTTACACCATGTTCATGGTTTTCATTGTGGTTGTCGGGTTTCTGTGGTTTATAATGAAGGCCTTGGCGTTTCTCGGGATATTCATGAA
>JAGMCY010000056.1 GCA_023128965.1 Candidatus Aenigmatarchaeota archaeon
GGGTTAAAGTTTTATAAATCATCCCGTGGAGCACATGCATTTACATTCCTTGCAGGTGCTCAGGTCAGCAACACCCAGTTCCTCTTCAAGGATGGTCTTGCAGTTTTTTGTTGAGCCAGGCGGGGTTATCTCGTGCCATGGTATGGAGGGGGTGTTCGGATTCGCATTGCAGAAATCATTGCATCCCTGCTCGCATAGACCCTTCCCAGTACTCGTATCCGGTACGTAACCTCCTTGAGGTTCGTCCACGGGCGTGTTCGCTTGGGGTTCGTTGTAATTATCATTTGCACTGGGTACGGTGGGGATGTTGAACGAAGGTATTGAAATACTTATGTCTTTAAGGTAGGGTGAAATCAAAAGTATCAAAATCAACACAAAAATCAGAAGAATGTCCCTAACCCTTATGTTATCTAGCTGTTTCATTCTTGTCACTTCCCGAACCTTCTGTGCCTTTCCTTGAGTTCTTTCATTATCATGTCAAGCTCCTCTACACTGAAGTCCGGCCACAATGTGTCTGTGAAAAACAGTTCGGCGTACTCAATCTGATAGAGCATGAAACCGGAAAGCCTCTTCTCCCCACCCGTCCTGATTACTATGTCCAGGGGTTTGGGTATCATCAGGTGTTTTTCAAACATGCTTTCGTGAATTTTTGCTATTGTCGGGTTTTTTCTGAGCCATTTTGATGCTGACATGACAGCATCAAGTATCTCCTGCCTGCCCCCGTAACCGATGCAGAGGTTCAGGATCGGCCCTTTATTCTTGTTAGTTTTTGAAACGACCTCCCTTGCCATGTCCCTTACATTCCCGGGCAATTCTTCCCATGCAGAGCCCACCACATTGACTTTTATAGCCTTGTTATTGAAACCTGTGTACATTAGAAGGTCCCTTATTTTTTTCAACAGAAGAGTGTAGACAAGTTCCTTGTCCTTTTCCGATCTACCGAGATTCTCTGTGGAGAGAGCCCACAGGGAAAGCTCAGTCACTTCGGGGTGCTTTTCAAATATGTGCCTGACTATCTTGTCTGTTGTTTCACCGGACTGCGTTCCGTCATAATTATCAATGCGGTTTTTCCTGGCCCACCTCCTGCTCCCGTCTGGTATTATCCCTAAATGCAGTCCCCTGTTCCCCATAATGACTTTTTGTTGTGATATTTTAAATAGAAAAAAAAGAAAACTCAGGGGAATATCAATAATTTATTTTCCGAATCTCCTTTGTCTCTCCTCGAATTCTCTGACAGCTTTGAAAAAATCCTCTTTCTCGAGTTCGGGCCAGAACTTGTCAAGGAAAATGAGTTCGGAATAAGTGGACTGGAAAGGCAAAAAATTCGAAAGTCTTTTCTCCCCCCCTGTCCTTATTACCAGCTCTGGGTCGGAAAAACCGTTTGTCCAGAAATACGTTCGTAACAACGATTCGTTTATTTTTTCCGGATCTACGATCCCCATGCTAACGTCGAAGGCAACCCTCTTCGAGGCATCCACTATTTCCTGCCTTCCGCCATAAGCTATCGCTAGGTTCAGAAAATAATCCGAATAGTTTTTCGTTCTTTCCGTGACCTTTCGAATCCCTTCCTGCAGGTCTTTTGGGAGCAGATCAAACCTTCCGAAAAAATTAACTTTCACCTTGTTTCTGTGAACTATGTGCTCCTTATCTTTTAGTATGTTTTCAATTTCCTTCCGAGCGAGAGAGAAAATGAAATTCAGCTCCCCTTTCGGTCGTTTTTCGATGTTTTCGAGTGAGAGAAGGTAAAAAGTCATGGTTTTTATCCCGAGTTCTCTGCACCATTCAAGAACTTTTACTATCTTCTCCAGACCCCATTCGTGTCCCTTCCAGGGCTTTCTCATTAAACGTCTTGCAAGCCTCCTGTTACCGTCAGGGATAATTCCTATGTGTTCGGGGGTATTCAAATATAATCACCTCTTGTAAGTAATTAATTTTAACATTTAAAAGCTTTCCTCAGGGATTTTATAGATTAATTATGATATAAAATATATTTAAATATGTTCAGAAAATACGGGATAGCCGGAATGCTAATGATCGTGTTCGCACAGATCAATTTCTTCCTCAAGATACAGCCTTTCGCCAATTGGTATTTTCCAATAATATGGTTTGGCTACATATTCCTGATAGATTCCATAGTTTACAAGCTGAAAGGACATTCGTTAATATACAACCATCCTAAAACCTTCCTTTTGATGCTGCCTGTTTCGAGCGTTATCTGGTGGCTTTTTGAGGGATTAGGGTTCATAATAGGAAACTGGTATTATTCGGGGCTGGGGAATTTCAGCTCGATATTCGAGCTCATGCTTTTCGGGTTCGCATCCTTTTCAACCGTTATTCCCGCGGTATTCGAGACTAATGACCTCGTGAGATCAATACACCTGTTTGATCATGCTCATTTGAAAAGGAAACATAAGATCTCCAAGAATTTTCTGCGTACCCTGACCGGTCTCGGTATAGCATTCCTTCTGCTCACCGTTATCTGGCCGAGGTATTTCTATCCACTGGTCTGGGTTGCGTTCTTTTTAATTCTGGACCCGTTCAACTACTTACACAAAACGCCCAGCATAATCAGCCACCTGAAAGACAGAAAATTGAAAATCCCTCTCTCCCTGTTTATCGGAGGGATGATATGCGGATTTCTCTGGGAGTTCTGGAACTCCCTCGCTATCCTGCAATGGCATTACTTCCTCCCCTTTGTGAATTTTTTCAGGATATTCGAAATGCCCCTACTGGGTTATATAGGTTACGGACCTTTCGCCCTGGAACTATATGCAATGTACAACTTCCTAGGAAGCATCACAAAAAAATATAAATTTAAATATAAGTGAAAAAGGTTTACTATGTTCTTCGAACTTCACACGCACTCATGCTATTCAAAGGGAAAGAAAA
>JAGMCY010000057.1 GCA_023128965.1 Candidatus Aenigmatarchaeota archaeon
ATGTAATCGGGTTTCAGGGAGGCGACTTCCTTCGCTTTGTCTGGTGTGCCAGCGCACACGACTATCCTCAGTCCGAGTTCCCTGCACCTAGCTAGCGATCGCCTGATGGTTTCGAGATCTGTCTGCCTTTCCGAATGGTTGAGGAGCGTCCCAGACGCGCCTGCTGATTTCACTGATTCGGGCAGGATCCAGCCCGTGTTCGATCCATACTTTATCGGGTCAACGTGCTGGGAGAATACTGGAATCTTAACACTGTCCGAAATCGTTTTTATGTCAGTAGGCTGGACAGCGAGTATGATTTCCACTTCGTTATTCGCCAGCGAGTCGGAGGCTTTCGCGATCCTCAGGGCGTTCTCCCCGGTCCCCTGTTCATACGTTTTCAGATTTATGAGCAGAATGGGCTTCATAATCTTAATTGTAGCATGAGTTTTTATTAATTTTAGCGATTGTGCAAAATAATTTAAATCTAAGCGATAAGAAAAACACATATGAAAAGAATATTGCTACTTACGTGTATTTTCTCGTTTCTGGTTCTGCTCAACCTTTCCCAGGCAGTTGAGGTTGATGTCATACCTTCGTACGCCGAAACCTACGTTAACGAGCAGGCATGGTATACGATAAATATACATAATGACAAATACCGAGCGGATGAATTTGTTATAACCGTTCTAAGCGTTCTGGGTTCTAAGCTGGAATGGCTGACCCTCGAAAGCTATTATGCTGAGTTGGAAGATTTCGAAAGCACTGAGATCAATCTGTCCTTCTACCCCAAGCTCGAGAATTCATACGAATACGAGGTCCTTGTTTACTCAAATACGAACAACGAAGACAGGGATTCTGATACCATATCCCTTGAGGTTTTCCCGGAAAGGCTTGTAAGGCTTCTTGATTTTTCTTCCGAAGTAGTCGGGGACAACCTAGAAATCCAAATAGAGCTTTTATCCAAACATAAAAGAGACGTGGAAATAAACTTTGAGATATTCGACAGCAGCAGAAGGATAGTGAAATATCTGGAAATAACCAGAGAGATAGAAGGCAAAGAAGAAATAACTGAAACCATCCCCCTGGATGATCTATTGGCAGGGAATTACGAGTTAAGAATGAACATACCAGAACATGATATTTCGGATGAAGCGAACTTCTACATCATTCCTGTCCACAGTGTTGTCAAGAAGAAAGAGATTGTCTCAACACCCTTTGGCCAGGAGGTTATGATAACCATAAAGAATGAAGGGAACGTAGTTGAAGATTACAACATCAGGGAAGCCGTCCCTTCCAACCAATACGTTGATATTATAGACGAGCCCACGAGCAGTTATCTGGAGGGGGACGACGTGAGCTACAACTGGAGGATTGAAGGCCTCATGGTGGGGGACAGCACATCCATAACGTACAACATAAGCAGGCTCCCGTTAATCATTGGCTCGCTTGTCGTGCTCTTCTGCGTGCTCGCACTCCTGGGGATGGGAGTGGTCAGGGTGAGAACGCCTAACATAAAGAAGAGATACGTGAGGAAAAGGGGCGAACACCTGATCGTTATCGAAATCAAGGGTTCGTTCACAAAAGAGCTCAGGAACGTTCTAGTGAAAGACAGGGTTTCCCCTCTCGGAAGGGTGGTACCTGAATTCGAAGGACCCAAACCAATAGTGAGGGAGGGGGAAGCGGGAACAGAACTTATATGGAGGCTCGGGGATATCAGGCCCAGGAGCGAGATATACCTTACTTATCGAATACGCCCGTTAATAGAGGCGCAGCTGAAGATGCCGAGAGCGTATTTAACGTACAGAACAGATGACGACAGGAAGATAAGGGTTTTTTCAAAACAGCTTTTATTGGAGTAAACACAAGTTCTGAAAGAATAAATTTAAATACCACAAATTAATAATAGAGCAAAAGTTCGGATGACATAGACGTCGTCTATGTCGCTCGAGAATCCCGGGGTAGCTCAATCTGGCAGAGCGATCGGCTGTAGCGGGCGCATGGTGATATAACAACGAAAGACATTCGTTTTCGAATGTCAATCGAAACATCGGTTTGTTGAATGCATTCGCGCATGTTCGCCTTTCGGAAACCGATAGGTTGTGAGTTCAAATCTCACTCCCGGGATAATTTTATTTTTTAGCGAACAGGACGTCCAGAATATTTATTACGGTAAAAACACAATAATTAAATAATGCCGGACCTCACAATCTTCATTTTTATATGTACATTTCTCATACCAGAGGCAATTGTCCTGGGCTGGAAAAGATTTCTGCATTCGAAATACGAGGTAAAGAATGGAACACTGAACCTTCTTTATCATGCATTCTGCATATGTTTGCTTTTGTTTGAGTTCCAGGCAAGCGTTTCCAAAACCATCATTTTGTGGGGATTCATATCCATAGCTTTTGTAGGCATATTCACCCTTCTTGCTGGAGTGATGCTGGGAAGGGGAAGTGAATTCGTACTTTATGAAAACAGAATTTATAGTAGTTTCAAGATGTTCGGCCACCCTTATGTCATTTTCCCCATAACCATGAGTCTCTCGTTCTTCATGTACATTTTCCCGTTCTAGAAAAAGTCAAGATCTGCTATACGAAAAGTTTAAATAGGTTTGCATACATATTAATTTTTAAAGTGGGGTCTCATGAAGATAGACATCGCGAAATTCGAAAGCAAGTTGTACCTTCTAGGCCTCATTCTCGCAATCATTATTGTATTGCTCATATAGACCGGATAACTTCTCCGGTCTAGTTCCAATCGATCAATACAGGAGACTATAGATGACCCGAAATGAACTGAACTGGAAGGAAAACGGAAGTAACAACAATCAGGGAAAAGATTGGACGTTAAAAACGGATAAACCAACTTGGCTTTACAGTGTTTAGTTCCTAGGCATAAAGCTTATAAATAGCAGTTCACAATAAATTTATCGAGCGGCCAAAGTGGGAAGGTTCACCTGTTCCCATTTCGAACACAGAAGTTAAACTTCCCGACGGTCTGGGCATTACTCCTGAACAAGGGGGAAACCCAGATCGCTGCTCACTCTTGTTTCTGTTAAATTTATAAATATTGAATGCGATTAAGAAATAATTGACAGCTTGGATTTATTGTCTAGGCTGTCTTTCGAAATCCCTGCCCTGGTGGTGTAGTGGTTTAACGATTGACGCATATCGAAGATATGCGTCTGTTGGACTTAGCATATGGGACTGTCACTCCCATGACCCGAGTTCAAAAGGCGATTGACACGGATTGAATCCGTGTCGCCCGAAATTCTCGGCCAGGGCGTAGCAAGTTGACGTAGGCGAAGCCTGCGTCCTTCGCTAGATGGGCCCGTAGCTCAGTTGGTAGAGCACCAGAGTGCGTTCGCTAGCGAACGTGATGGTGAGGCTTTTAATTGGTCTGTTAAAAGCGTGTTTACTGCCCTTTCGGGGGTGGGATGACAGAACAAGAAGCCACCTGGGTGTCGCGGGTTCGAACACCACTCTTTCCGGGAGTTAAAACTTCCACAAAGAGCGGTGGACCAGAAAGGTCCATTCGAAAATCCCGTCGGGCCCATTCACCACTTCTCCTGCTCCCAAAAACAGCTCCCTGCTCCTAATCTCACGATTTTTGGCGACTTTAGGAGCAAAGCTTCTCGCACCAAAAAGCTTTTAAAGGTTGGTGTAATGTATTTAACTTATATCTGACATCTGATATATAATTAATTAACCTGTCGGTATTAACTCCGATCGGCTGCTAAGCCTTGAGAGTTAAGGGTGGTCACATAAATATTTTGGAGCATACGCTAGTCCCGGAGTTCAGAGTTCTTTCTGATGAGGAAAAAAAGGAAGTTTTTGAAAAGTTTAACATAAACGAGGACAAGCTGCCTAAAATCTTTGACTTGGACCCTGTTGTGAAAAAGATAGGGGCGAAGGTAGGGGATGTACTGGAGATAAAGAGAACTTCGGAAGTCGCCGGGAAATCCGTTTACTACAGGGCTGTTGTTCAGTCTTAATGTTTGGTGGGAATTATGATTGTTGCGCTTGTTGGGGGTTTCGGAGAGGAAAGGGAATGGGTCAGATATCAGATAGAATCATTCAACCATTTCATTGATTTCGGTCTGCAGAAGATAATAAACGAGGTTGGAACGATAAAGATTGCACAGGACAAAAGCGACCTTAAAATCAAATTCGGCGAGATCAGTCTGGGAAACCCCATGGTACACGAGGCAGACGGGTCAACGAGAACTATATACCCGAATGAGGCGAGGATTCGTAATCTGAACTACATGGCTCCGATATTCGTGAAGATAACCCCCATATTCAGCGGGGTTCAGGAAAAATCCGAGAAGGTCCACGTGGGGGATCTGCCCGTAATGGTTAAATCAAAGATATGCACGCTTTCCGGCATTGATGACGAGAAACTCATAAAAGCAGGGGAAGACCCATCGGATCCCGGGGGGTACTTCGTGGTCAACGGAACGGAAAGGGTTCTGGTCCTTATAGAGGAGATCGCCTCAAACAAACCGATATTCGAGAAAACGATTGAAGGGGGCGTGACCGTAAGGATAAACTCTGAAAAATCAGGGTTCAAGCAGAGACATTTGATAGAGATGAAGCCTGACGGGGAGATAACGATTTCCTTCGCGAACATAAAAAAGCTTCCCATCGTCGTCCTCCTGAAAGCGTTAGGGCTCGAGAATGACAAGGAACTCTGTGACATGGTTTCGAAGGACGAGAAAATACTGAACGAATTTTACACAAACCTTTACGAGACTGACGTGATAGTGACGGAGGAGGCGGTCGATTTCATAGGAAGGAAACTGAAGGTCTCGAAAGATTACATCCAGGAGAGAGTCAACCAGATTCTTGACAGGTATCTCCTCCCTCATCTCGGGCAGGAGGTTGGCGACCGCCTGAGGAAGGACAAGTATCTGGCAAGAATAATAAGGAAATGCATCTGCGTTAAGCTCGGTATCTCGCCGGAAGACGACATAGACCATTATTCCAACAAGCGTTTGTTAATGTCCGGGGAATTGTTCCAGCAGCTGTTCAGATCGATATTGCTCGGAAGGTGGGGGCTGATAGCGAAGATGACCTACAATTACCAGAAACTCGTAAAGAGAGGGAAGTCCCCCGCTGTCCAGTCCATAATAGAGGCGAACACAGTTACGAAACAGATCCTTTCATCTCTGGCGACCGGAACATGGATTGGAGGGAGGACAGGGGTCTCGCAGAGGCTCGATAGAAGCTCGTACATAAAGACAATTTCCCACCTGCGTTCCGTACTTTCGCCTTTGACTCCCACGCAGGAACATTTCAAGGCGAGGCAGGTCCACCCGACAGAGTGGGGAAGACTGTGCCCGGCTGAAACCCCTGAAGGGAGCTCGATCGGTTTGAGGAAACATCTCGCTCTGCTAACGGAGATAACGCCGGGTTTGTCCAAAGCGGAGGAGGAAGGGATAGTAAATCTTTTGCAGGGGAAGACAAAATGAAACGGAAGAAAGAGGTTGATATTTATTTCAACGGGGATTTCGTAGGAACAACAGACAGGCCAGATGAAATTATAAAGGATATAAGGAAGAAGAAAAGGCATGACATACTTCCTGAACAGCTGAACATCTCACATCATCTGGAGTTCAACGAGATCCGAATAAGTACGGATTCCGGAAGGGCGAGGAGACCCCTGGTAATCGTGGAGAACGGGAAACCGAAACTCACGAAGGAGCATATAGATAAAATGAGAAAGGGCAAGATCACGTGGGGTTATCTGCTGAAACACGGTATCATAGAATATCTCGATGCTGATGAAGAGGAGAACACGCTCATAGCAATAGACCCCGGCAAGGTCACGAAGGAACACACGCACCTCGAACTGGATCCGATCCTCATTCTCGGGATTTCAGCGAGTTTGACCCCCTACCCGGAATACAACAGGGGCGACCGAGTGAACTACGGAGCGAAAATGGTGGGTCAAGCGATTGGCGCGCCAATCGATAATTTCCTCGTCCGGACCGATACGAAATTCAACATTCTCACGTACGCACAAATGCCGTTGGTCGACACGGCAAGCGATAAGATCCTCAGGCAACATCCTTACGGGCAGAACATAGTCGTTGCGATAATGTGCTGGGACGGGTTCAACATGAACGACGCGGTCGTCATAAACCAGAGTTCAGTTGACAGGGGGATGTTCAGGTCATTCTACTTCAGAACGTACGAAACCATAAGAAAGCGCTACTGGGGAGGCCAGGAGGACATAATCAGCGTACCGGAGCCGGGGATAAAGGGATACAGGGGGGAAGAAATATACAAAGACCTGCCGGAGGACGGGATAATAAACCCGGAAACAAGGGTGGATTCAGATTCCATCCTAATAGGGAAGACCTCGCCTTTGCGCTTCCTCACAGGAGGAGATTTCACAACGGATATAGAGAACAAAAGGGAATCCTCGATGACGATCAGATACGGGGAAAGGGGGGTAGTGGACAGGGTTTTGATAAGCGAGACGGTGAACGGAGAACAGTTTTTCAAGATTAGGACAAGGGACGAGAGAATCCCGGAACTCGGGGACAAGTTCGCGACAAGGCACGGGCAGAAAGGGGTAACCGCTATTCTCGTTCCCCAGGAGGACATGCCGTTCACGAAGCACGGGATCGTCCCTGATATAGTCTTCAACCCGCACGGCATACCCTCGAGGATGACCGTTAGCCAGTTGTTGGAATTGCTCGCAGGGAAATACGGGTCGCTTGCGGGAACGAGAGTGGACGCGTCCGCCTTCTCCGGAATGAAAGAGGATTTGATAAGGAAGGAGATGAAAAAACTCGGATTCAGGGATGACGGGAAGGAAACTCTTTACGACGGGAAAACCGGAAGGAAACTCAAGGTCATGATATTCACGGGCGTTTGCTATTACATGAAGCTGGATCACATGGTAGCGGATAAAATACACGCCCGCTCGAAGGGACCGGTAACCCTTCTGACCAGGCAACCAACGGAGGGGAGATCGAAACGCGGAGGCCTTCGTCTGGGGGAGATGGAACAGCAATGTCTGGTAGGGCACGGAGCAGCTCTGACCCTGAAGGAAAGGTTCAGCTCTGACGAGACCATCTTTCCCATATGCCAGTCATGTGGTTTGATCGCGATACACGACAGGACAAAAAACAAGACGTATTGTCCTCTTTGCAAGGATCCGAAAATTTTATGGGTAAACACCTCCTACGCCTTCAAGCTGATGATTGACGAATTGAAATCAATGGGTGTTTACCCAAAACTGAATGTGACGGAGATATAAGCGATAGACGCAGGACATTAACAGACGCATACTTTGTATGCGTCATACGAGAATGCTGCATCATTCGAGAATTGGTGGAAACATGGGAATATCAAAGATAAGTTCAATAGAATTCGGGATACTTTCACCCGACATGGTAAAATCTTTAGCCACTGTTCGAATAGTTACATCCGACCTCTACGATGCGGATGGTTATCCCGTTGACGGAGGGGTGATGGACCCGAGGATGGGGGTTGTTGACCCCGGTTTGAGATGCAGGACGTGCGGAGGGACGATAGGGGATTGTCCCGGGCATTTCGGTTATGTTGAACTCGCTAGACCCGTGATCCACGTTTTGTACACGAAACAGGTATACCAGCTCCTGAAATCCACGTGTTCCAAATGCGGAAGGCTTCTCCACAGGAACCCGCAATCGCTCGATCAGGTTTCCAGGAATCCCATGAAGAAGTGCCCGCACTGCGGAAGACGCGGAAGCAAAATCAGTTTCGTGAAGCCCTATACGTATTATTACGGAAAGGAGGAGTTCTCACCCATGCAGACAAGGGAATGGTTCGAGCGGATACCGAATGAAGACCTCGAGAAGATCAGATTCAGGGGAGGCAGGCCGGAATGGTTAGTTCTCACGCTATTTCCCATCCCCCCTGTAACGGTGAGGCCGAGCATCACGCTCGAAACGGGAGAGCGTTCGGAAGACGACCTCACGCATAAACTGGTTGATATTGTGCGGATAAACCAATCATTAAAAGAGAATATCGATATTGGGGCGCCCGAATTCATCCTGAATGATCTCTGGGAACTCTCCCAGTATCACGTGGCGACTTATCTCGATAACGAACTGACAGGAATTCCCCAGGCTAGGCATCGCTCAGGACGCCCGTTAAAGGGGGTTATACAAAGACTGAAGGCCAAGGAAGGACGAATACGCGGGAACCTGCTCGGTAAAAGGGTTAACTTCTCATCCCGGACCGTGATTTCCCCCGACCCGACCCTCTCGATAAACGAGGTCGGCATCCCTGAAAAAGTGGCGAATGAGTTGACAATACCTGAAACAATAACGAAACTGAACATCAAGGAGATAAAGGATTTGATAAAGGAGGGCAGGGTGAATTACGTGACGAGACTGGATGGGAGAAAGGTAAAGATAACCGAGGAGAACAAAAAGGAAATCACAAACAACATATCCTTAGGATGGAGCGTTGACAGGCAATTGAATGACGGGGACGTCGTCCTCTTCAACAGGCAGCCTTCCCTCCACAGGGTATCTATCATGGTTCACCGAGTGAAGGTTATGCCTTACAGGACATTCAGGATGAACCCGAGCGTTTGCGCCCCCTACAACGCCGACTTCGATGGGGACGAGATGAACATCCATGCACTGCAATCGGAGGAAGCGCAAGTCGAGGCTTCCATGTTGATGGAGGTCAAGAACAACATCATATCTCCAAGGTTCGGAGGCCCTCTTGTCGGGCTCGACTTGGATCAGATTTCAGGCATGTACCTTCTGACTAGGGAGAAAACTTCCTTTACGAAAGAGGAGGCCTCAGAACTTTTATCAAGAGCCGCGATCGACATCGATTTACCGGATAAAGAGAGGCTCACTGGGAAAGAACTAGTCAGCCTTCTTTTACCCAAGGGCCTGAATATGAAATTCAAAGCGAATTCATGCAGGGAATGTGACAGGTGTTTGAAAGAGGATTGCAAATATGATTGTTGGGTTTGGATAAAGGACGGCGAACTGAAGACAGGGGTCCTGGACAGCAAGGCCGTTGGCGCTTTCAAGGGGAGGATGTTAAACAAGATAAGGAGGCTCGTGAGCGATGAGGAACTCAAGGAATTCATAGACAACCTCGGAAGGGTTGGTGTCTCGTATTTAATGATTAGGGGATTCTCAATCGGGCTTTCAGACCTTGACCTTCCCGCAAGGGTTCAGAAAACAATCAATGATGAGGTAACAAAGGCGATGAAAGATTCGGATAAACTCGTGAACAAATTCGAGGACGGGAAGTTGAAAGTCCTCCCGGGCATGACCTCTGAGGAATCGCTTGAAACCCAAATTCTCACGACATTGGCTGAGGGGCTGAACACGGTGAGCGATATGATGATCAGGAATATCAAAATGAGCGATATAATCGTTATGTCAGAATCCGGAGCGAAAGGTTCGAACATAAACACAACACAGATGGCCGCATGCGTGGGGTCGGAAACCATACTCGGCAAGAGGATACAGAGGGGTTATTTGGGAAGGACGACAACCCACTTCAAGACGGGAGATCTTTCGGCTGAAACCCGCGGCTTCGTCGCGAGGGGGTTCAAACAGGGGCTAACGCCTTTCGAGTTTTTCTGGAATGTCATGAACGGGAGGGAGGGATTGATGGACAAATCTTTACGCACTCGAAAATCAGGGTACATGCAGAGGAGGCTCATGAATTCCTTGCAGGATCTGAAAGTCTGGGATGACATGACAGTGAGGGACTCGAACGGGAATATAATACAGTTCTTTGCAGGAGAGGATGGAGTGGACCCCACAAAATCTGACTGGGGGAGGTTGAACTGGATAGATTACGTGGAGCATGGTTAATATGAAAGGTCTACCTTTGAGGATAAGAGAAGAGATAGAGGATTACTGCAGAAAAAAGGGGATAAGCGAGGAATCGAAAAGGGAAATAATTGAAAAGGTCAAACCATTCTACAGGAAAGCGCTTTACGATCCGGAGGAGGCTGTAGGTGTTGTTTCCGCTCAGTCGCTTTCTGAGCCCGCGACCCAGATGTCGGTTTCTCCACATGAAAAAATAATAATCAAAAAAGAAGGGATTACAGCGATAATCGGTATAGGAGAATTCGTGGACAGCCTCGTGGATGAAATGGGATACAGCGAAAACGGCTGGGATGTGTGCGATTTATCTCCTCATGGGATTTATGTTCCGAGCATAACCCCTGACGAACGAATTGAGTGGAAACGTGTATTGGAATGTAGCAGACACAAAGCCCCTAGATATCTGATAAGAATATCCTTGTCATCTGGCAGAAAGATAACAGCAACTGATTCCCATTCATTCGTTGTGAGAAAAAATAATAAAATTGTCCCTATGTGCGGAAGGGATCTAATACCGGGAGAAAGGCTCCCTGTTGTTAAACATCTCAGGGACAATTGTACACAGTACCTGAAACTCAAGTCTGTTGTGGACGTTACTGGAGCAAGAAAAAAAATGCCTGCTCAACTCAGGCTCGATGAATCCTTGGGCTGGCTTATGGGGGCGTATATAGCAGAAGGAAATTCAACCAAGTATTTTGTATCCATTTCGAACACCAATCCGGAATTCCTTTCCAAAGTAAGGCAGTTTGCTGGAAAATACGGATTCACATATAACGAATACGACAATATGAGAGGATTCGCTCGGTCTCATGACATAAGGGTGAATTCAACTCTTTTGTCTAGGTTGCTTACGAAAACATGCGGCACGGGCTCGAGAAATAAAAAAATCCCCCAGTTCGCTTACGGAGCGACCGAAGAATTTGTTTTGAGCGTTCTTAGAGGGTACTTTGACGGTGATGGGAATGTTTCCGTTGGAAGGAAAATGATAAGGGCATCATCCAATTCAGAGGAACTTATAAGCGGTGTGGCGCTTCTTCTCTCACGCTTTGGTATTTTCGCGACAAAGCAAAAGCGAAAGCAGTTTTCGCTTATCATTCCATATAAATATGCGAAAATATTCAAGGAAAGAATAGGCTTTTCTGTGAAATACAAACAGGAAAAACTTAAGGAGCTTTGCAATCTAGGCTTGAAACCCAAACAGGATTTCACAGATATGATATCAGGTTACGGAAACCTGTTCATGGACCTTGCGAAAAAAACAGGATACCCTACAAGGTACGTGAATAACTTCACCAAAAGAGGGAGAATAGGCAGGGAAGTACTTTCGAAATATATAAATATTTTTGAACGTGAAGCCATGAAAAAAGGGGTGAATATCGAAAAGGAAATTTCCTTATTAAGACAAATGGCTAATTCGGATGTCTTGTGGGACAGGGTAACAAAAATAGAAAAGGTAAAGCCCACTTCAAAATACGTTTACGATCTCACAGTCGAAGGGACCGAAACATTTACCACTTTCGAAGGAGTGGTTACCCACAACACGATGCGAACATACCATTTCGCGGGAACCGCCGGCATACAGGTAACCTTGGGTTTGCCGAGACTCATAGAAATATACGATGCGAAGAAGGAACCGGAAACCCCGAGCATGACGATTTACCTTGGACACGAGTACAGCACCAAAGAGAAAAAGGCGATAGAAATTGCCAAGAAGATAAAGGAAGTGAAACTGAGGGACTTCGTTGTGAGCCATGTGATTGACCTTATAAACTTGACGGTTACCTGCCAGCTTGACGTGGAAAAACTCAAAAAGTTTGATCTGGAGCCCAAAAACCTAGTGAAGCACATAAAACTTAAAAACATAGACATTGAGGTGAAAGGGAAGGAATTGATAGCGTTATCAAAGAAAACCGAAAGCGTCAACCTCCACAAACTTAAATACAAGCTTCTGGAGTCGCACATAAAAGGCGTTAAGAACATCTCGCATGTAATAGTCAGCAAGGACGAGAAGGGCGAATGGGTTATATCGACACTGGGATCGAATCTTAGTAAGATTTTGGACATAGAGGGCGTTGATTCCACTCGAACGACATGCAACAACCCCTTCGAAATCTACGATGTCCTCGGGGTCGAGGCAGCGAGAAACGCGATAATAAAAGAAGCAATCAGTACAATCGAGGAACAGGGTCTAGGCGTCGACGTACGATACGTTTCGATACTCGCTGATATGATGACTTCCACAGGAAAGATAATGGGCATTGGAAGGTATGGGATAGCGGGGAACAAGGACTCCGTTCTCGCGAGGATGGCCTTTGAGGAAACAAAAAAACACATAATTTCCGCAGCCATAGAAGGGATGAAAGACCCCCTCAGGGGGCATGTGGAGAACATACTCATGAATCAGGTGATACCCATGGGGACAGGGGCGTTCACGCTCGTAGGGAAAATGTCCAGGGCCAAAAAAGAAGTTGAGGAAGAGGAAGTGAAAAAAAAGGCCAAGCCAGAAAAGAAGGTGAAATCCAAGGTGAAATCCAAGGTCAAGAAAAGGTCCGAAAAAACGAAGAAAAAGGAGACCAAGAAAACCGCGAAGCCCGTGAAGAAGAAAAGCTCCAAGAAAAAGAAATAAGCTTAAATATATGCCTTATATATTCTAAAGATATTCCCGTTCAAGGTAGAGAACATGTTGGAAAAGGAGATAGAGATCCCGGAAGGTTCGGATGTGATTTTCGAAAAGGACAGGCTAAATGCTAAGGGAGCGAAGGGCGAGGTCAGCAGGATGTTCAGACATCCTCATATCAATTTGAAGGTTGAGAAAGGTAAGGTAACCCTGACATCGGCTATGGAGAGAAGGAAAGTAAAGGCGACAATGGGAACCTGGAATGCGCATATAAAAAACATGTTTTTAGGCGTGGCGAAGGGGTGGAAGGGCGAACTGAAGCTCGTTTACTCCCATTTTCCTGTGAAGTTGAAACTCGAGGAAAACACGTTCGTAATAGAGAACTTTCTCGGAGAAAGAAACCCGAGATCCGTTCCTATACCGGAGGATCTGAAAGTCGAGGTTGACAAGAATACGATATACGTTTCCGGGGCAGACAAGGAAAGGGTTGGACAGCTGTGCGCGAGAATCGAGCAGACCGCAAAGGTCAAGGGATATGACAGGAGGATTTTCCAGGACGGCATATACATAACTAGAAAACCTTATTTGGAGGGGGAATGTGAAAGAGGAAAGGATGAATCTTAGGAAGAAGATAAAGAAGAAGAAACCGAAATTCAGGAGACAGGAATGGTTCAGGAAGAAACCGCTAGGTGAGAAGTGGAGAAAGCCGAGGGGCTTGCATTCAAAGCTCAGAAGACATGAAAAGGCGAAGGGTTCCCTTCCGAAACCAGGTTACGGATCGCCTTCAGATGTACGCGGTCTGAACAGGGAAGGTTACAGGGAGGTCCTGGTAAGGAATGCGAAAGACATCGAGAAAATAAACCCCAAAGAGGAAATAGCGATAATAGCGGGCGGGGTAGGTAAAAAGAAAAGACTCGAAATCCTGGAATTCGCTGGGAAAAAGAATATAAAGGTGGGCAACTACAAGTTTATTTAACTGATATCCACATTTTAGGAAGGTGTACTATGCTTTCAGATAGGTGTCCTGTGTGCGGGACAGGCGGGAAATTGTGGAACAAAAAACCAGAAGCCTTTATATGTCCTAAATGCTTCACATTCTTCTCGAAGTTTGGAGTTGTCTTGGAAACAGAAGAGGAATCGAGTGAATTGTGGACGTAAAAATTGTTAAAAAACATCAAAAAGTTTAAATATCTTTCCTAAATATATAACTTATGGCCGAAATTCATTCTATTGATATAAAAATGGACAACGTAATAGTCAATCTTAAGATATCGAGGGACGAATACGAATTACTGGGACACAACACATCAGAGCTCTTGCTGTTGCCTGCAAACCTAGAATTCCTTAACCGTCCGCTAACCACCGGGAAGCTTGGGAACAGCAACAGGATAATGCTACCTAAAAAGATCCTGGAGAAGTTCGAAATAAAAAACCTTGTGAAAAAGGCCCCTGCAAGAACATTCAGAGTGGATGATGAGGTCTTCCTTTTAATAAAGCTGAAAGGGTCGAGTTTAGGAATACCGAAATTCAAAGAGGTGAAATGATGGTGATGAGTACTGGAATAAAAAAACTGGACAAACTGCTTGGAGGTGGATTCCCTTTAAGGACCGCGATCCTAATGTCAGGAGGACCTGGATCGGGGAAAACCCTTTTCGCCCTGAAATTCCTCATGGAGGGTGCAAGAAACAAGGAGAAATGCTGTTACGTTTCCCTCAACGAGACAAAGGAAGAACTCCTGAGGGCATCCAAGGGGATAGATTCACTGAAAGACGCTGAAAAACACATCGGAAATAATTTAGCAATAGAACACATACCATTGGGCGAGAACATAACGATGAAGAAGTTCATAGACATAATCGCCTCATACCCGAAAATAGACAGGCTCGTCATAGACAACGTGAACAAGCTCCTTATATTCGCGGAGAGCGAGAGGGTGTACAGGCTCCATCTCTCCGAACTCGTGAAACACCTGAAACCCATGGGATGCACGCTCCTCCTCTGCGAAACCAGAGGGGAGAACATAGACACGGGTAATGGAGAATCTTTCGAGTGTGATGGCGTTCTCCATCTCTCCTTCATTGAGCTGGAGGAGAAACCCATGAGGACCCTGACCGTCCACAAGATGAGATACGCGAACTTCGACCCCAAGATACCGCACGAATTCGTGATAAATGAAAAAGATCTGAAACTTACGGAGACAAAAGTCATTTAACCCCAAACCTTACACTTATTTATTTCGAATACAAACACTTTTTATGAAAATATCAGAACTGTTCAGAAAAAACATCCTGGAAACGGGCGTTGGCGAAGTTGTGAACAAACTGAAGATAAAGAAGAGAAGAAACAGCCTGTTCTTTGGGGACATATTTATAAATTACGTAAGAGACTGCGAAGCTGCTGGATACCCCAAGGAAATGATGGATATCGGTCAGAAATGGATGTTCCTTTATTTTAAGCAACTCGTTCCGAACACAGTTAAGAAACTCCCATTGTCCATATTAAGCAGGATTATGAAAAGGGTCTGGATAAATGTTGGTCTCATGGAGGATTTCAACATAAAGGTGAACAACGGCCTGATGGAAATAGAAACCAGGAAAGAGGCAATAACAGGAACCATCGGGAGAAACCAGTTCTCTGTAGGTCTTTTCATAGGGATATGCAACGCCCTCTTCAACTCAGGTGTTGAGGTGGTCAGGGTATCGCAGACAAAGAATCACAACAGGTACGTTTTCAGGATAAACAAGGATGAAACCATAAAAATCGAATACAAGGACAAGAAAACGTACGACAAACTGAATTACCTGAAACCCGTCAAAGGATTCACGCTGAACGACGCCTTCAAGAGGAAAATATTCCAGCTCAGGGAAAACAGGATATACTTCAGAGGGAAATCGGTGTACACAGTTGAGAACACGCTCTTCCATCTGATTGGAGAGAAAAACATCCTGACCGATAAGATTTCGCAAATATCCCGCGACTTCTTCAGCAATATAATTGACGTGGATACGCCAGATACTAGGAAGCTCGGTTTGATAAAAATCCTCTTGCAGACCATGGGCTGGGGGGTTGTGAAAATAATGACCAAAGAGAAAAAAATCATTTTTGAGATAAGGAATCCTCCGTTCGGGCTGCAAAAGGAAAAAGACAACTGGATCTTCCTCATCAAGGCTCTCCTCGGTTACCTGTGGATTTTGGACAAGAATTTTAAACTGAAAAGCACGGAATATCACGGGAAACTACTCGAGATTGTCTATTCGAAATCTTAGAAATACACCAGTAATCAGTTTTATCCACGGAATAACTTCTCCTCGTGTAGCACCCACCTTTACACTTCTCGAACAATTCGCAATCCCTGCACTCAGAATTCAGCTCTGCTGATTCGAGAAATTCCCTGAGCTTTATTTTATAAAATTCGTCAAACCTTCCATCAAGATCCTTGAATACGTTGAACATTGGTTTTCTCTGGGTGACGCAATAGTAAACATCCCCGTTGTATGCGAAGTTAACCAGAACCCCATGCGAGGCAACGCAGGGAACATGTGATACGTCTAAACCCGTTTTGTAATTAAGGGGAAAGAATGGCTCCCCTGATTCTATATGTTTCCCTCCTGTCCTCTCCGCGAACCTCGTTAATTCTTTGAGGGATTCTATGTAATTTGTTGGTCTAATATCGAAGTTCTCCAGCGCGCAACCGCTAGATGGCATCATATCCCATACCCTGCACCTCTGCAATCCCAAACCCCTTGCGAATTCGAAAATACTGACTATTTCCTTTTCATTCTTGTTTGTCAGAACTGTTTGCGACACGCACGTTATTCCAACCTCCCTCGCGTTTTTCAAAGCGCTGACCGCTCTGGAGAAGGAACCCTTTCTCCCCCGGAGATAATCATGTTTTCGGGGGTTAACGCTGTCTATGTTAGTTTGAATCTGCGATAAACCGAGGGACTTTAACTCTCTTGCAAAACTCCTTGTCAAGGCAAAACCGTTCGTGTTCATGTGCACCACGAAGTCATAATCCTTCGCTATCTTCACGGCTTCGCGTATTCTGGGATACATGGTCGGCTCTCCCCCGGAATAGGTTATCTGCTTCAATCCAGAATCCTTGAGTATCCTTACGAGTTTTTTAAGTTCATTTAAGCTCATGTGTTCTCTCATAATTTTGGATTTGTAACCCGAGTTGGCATAGCACCATCTGCAATTCAAATTGCAGTTGTTCGTAACTTCAATAACAGCCCAGGCTGCTGACCCCTTCCTTCTGAAGTGTTTCACCTTCTCCTTCGCATCATTTTCTTCCCAGTCGAACGTTACCACACACAATCTAACCAACCCCCATAACCTTTGCTAAAATCAAGAATAACGGTAAAAAAGCGAACGAGGACAGCATTAATGCACGGGTTCCTCTCATATGGTTTTTTGAAAGCAAAACCAC
>JAGMCY010000058.1 GCA_023128965.1 Candidatus Aenigmatarchaeota archaeon
AATTTTGCTCTTTATGTGATGCCTGCCCATGGTTTGCATACTGCGCTTTGTGCCCTGTTAACACATACACCACTCAAGGGAGCATTATCCCAAAACTCCCGGAAGACATGAGATGCGGGATATTCAAGGGGATGATAAAGACGATTTTCGAGAAAATCATTTTTTCTGAGAGGGACAGGAAGGTTTTTGAATTCTGGCTAAGAAGCTAATGGGGAATACCCAGAACCTAAACCTTTTATTTCTTTAATTTAAATAAAGTATTAGAGGTTGGGGATCATGCCCAAAATGAGCGAGTCGGGAACCTTTTTTGTTCTGGTTTTTCTAGTAATAGTTCTGTTTGCTCTCATTTTCTTCAGGGGGGCTATCACGGATTACTTCGCAGCAGCGCCAGGGATTGAAAAGGTTAATTCTAGAAACATAGGTTACTTCGCAGCAGCGCCAGATGAAAGAGTTGATTTAAGGGAGGTTGTCATCTCCAGGGGGATAACATATGTTGATGAAGAAGTATTTGATGAGTTTTCTGAAAAAGATGAGGTAAGGGTGATAATAAAGTTCAAGGGGGATATCGGAGATTTGAACCTGAATGGAGAAGGATTCGAAAAGAAGCGGGAATTCAAAAACCTCTTTTCAGGGGAGCTGAAAAAAACCGGTCTTGTGAAGCTTATCGATTCGCTGGGAGATGAGATAGAGTCGATACAGGTAGACCACGAGTTTGTTTCCATGTTTGATGGGGCTGCTCTGAAAATCAGGGCTGATTTGGCATGGGATTGTGATTTGACCGGGAAGGGTCAGACCGTTTGTGTGATAGACACGGGGATAGATTACAACCATAAGTTCATTTCGGAAGAATACATAGGGGGGTATGATTTCGTGAATGATGATTCAGACCCGATGGACGACCACGGGCACGGAACTTATGTATCGGGCATTATATCAAACATAGCTCCTGGTGCGAAAATAATCGCTGCGAAGGCGTTGGATGAAGACGGGAAAGGTTACGAATCAGATATAATAGCTGCTATAGACTACTGCATTGAGAACAGGGATGCGTACGGCATATCTGTCATATCCCTAGCGATTAGCGGAGGGAGTTT
>JAGMCY010000059.1 GCA_023128965.1 Candidatus Aenigmatarchaeota archaeon
TCTCGAAGTCTTTGCCTTTAAGTTCCTTCATCCTCGCTATCTTGTCTATGACATCGAGTTTCGTTATCTCGTTAAGAGCGACACCCTTCGTCAGAGACAGGCCGGCATTCTCGTAAAATTTAAGAATCGCCTTCAGCATTTCGTACTGCTTCTTAAGATCGCAGAACGTATCCACATCGTGATATGCGTTCTGCTGGAGGAAATCCTCCCTTATCATCCTCGCCACTTCAAGGAGAAGTCTTTCCCTTCCAGGAAGCGCGTCCGGACCGACCAGCTGGACGATCTCCCTCAGTTCTGATTCTTTCTGCAGGATTGTCATTGCCTCATCCCTGAGTTCCAGCCATTCTTTGCTCACTTCCTTCTCATACCAGTCGGAAACGTGTTCCTTGTACAAAGAATACGAAGTCAGCCAGTTTATAGCAGGGAAATGCCTCCGGTCGGCGAGTGTCGTGTCCAGCGCCCAGAATACCCTTGTTATCTTGAGCGTATTCTGCGTCACGGGCTCTGAGAAGTCCCCACCGGGCGGGGAAACCGCCCCTATAATGCTCACGGATCCTACCTTGTCCTTACCCCCGAGGGTCAGGACCCTCCCTGCTCTTTCATAGAATTCCGCAAGCCTGGAAGCCAGGTAAGCAGGATAACCTTCCTCTCCGGGCATCTCCTCCAGACGTGACGAGATCTCTCGCATCGCCTCCGCCCATCGCGAAGTGGAATCCGCCATCACAGCGGTATCGTAACCCATGTCCCGGTAGTACTCGGCGATTGTAATTCCCGTGTAAACGGATGCTTCCCGGGCGGCGACAGGCATGTTGGACGTGTTCGCGATCAGGACAGATCTCTCCAGCAAAGGTTCGCCGGTTTTGGGGTCTATTAGTTTCGGGAAATCCTTCAGAACCTCGCACATCTCGTTTCCACGTTCCCCGCAGCCCACGTAAACAATGATATCCGCGTCAGCCCACCTAGCGAGCTGGTGCTGAGCCACGGTTTTCCCCGTCCCGAAACCTCCGGGGATCGCTGCCGTCCCTCCCTTGGCGAGAGGGAAAAACGTGTCGAATATCCTCTGCCCTGTCACGAGCGGAACCTCGGGGGCGTACTTCTCCCTGTAAGGCCTTAACCTTCGGATGGGCCATGTCTGCGTGGCGCTCACATTGTGAACTTTCCCTCCTTTCTTGATCTTGCACAACGTTTCCTCGCAAGTATACTTCCCTTTCTGAGCTATCCACTGTATTTTCCCTTCGATTCCGTACGGAATTATCACCCTGTTGGTGATTATCTTCGTCTCCGGGATCTCTCCTATTATATCCCCTGCCTTCACCTCGTCCCCTTTCTTCAGGAGAGGTTTGAAGTCCCACTTCCTTTTCTTGTCAATAGGTGGAACGACAACCCCCCTCGCTATGAACTCTCCTGTCTTCTTTTGTATAATCTCCAGAGGCCTCTGCACGCCGTCGTATATGGATTTCAAAATCCCGGGTCCCAGCTCGACCGAGAGGGGCGCTCCCGTCCCTTCCACAGGTTCGCCCGGAGACAATCCGGTCGTTTCCTCGTAAACCTGAACGGAGGCGACATCCTTTTTCAGCCGTATTATCTCACCGAGGAGTTTTTCATCCCCTACCTTCACGAGCTCATAGATTTTCGAACCTTTCATCCCGTCGGCCTCAACCAGAGACCCTGCTATTCTTGTGATCTTTCCCATATTTTCACCCTTTAACTATTTCAAACCCTATAACATCCCTTATGATCTTGTTCACCACGTCTTCCCCGCCGCCTTTCGCATCGGGCGTTTCTATCACGATCTTGTCCTTCATCTTGTCTATCCTCTTTCTGGCGGTTTGGTAAAGGGAGTGGGTTATGACTATGATTTCCGACTCGCTAACCTTGTCCAAGACTGACCCTACGGTTTCAGGGGTGGCGACATGCGAGTCCTTCATGCCGGCTAGTTTTAATCCGGTCACCGTTATCTCGTCCCCTATCACGAATACCCTGGTCATTTAAACAACACCTCCGCTATTCTATGCCTCAAAGTTTCATTCAGCTGTTCCATTTTTTTCGAGAGGGTGTTGTTGACTTCTGATTTCCCTTTCTTACTCCTCACGATTACACCGAAATCATTAATAGCGAGCGGCTTCGCCCCGCTTAGAAGACGGACGTATTTTTTGTCCACGAAAACGACAGGGTCCTCGATCTGCTTCTTCCCCTCCTCAACGAGCTTTGCGAGTATCCTCTTCTTTTCCCCGGTGTTCAAATCCATAATCCTCTTCCTCGCGGTTTTCAGGACCTCCTCTATTATCTCATTCCTCTTGTTATCGACCATTTCCTTTACCCTCAACTTCGACTCCGCAAGTATCCTCCTCTTCACGAGCGCTGCATCTATCTCAGCTTCCCTTATTATTTCCTCTCCCCCTTTCTTTGCTTCCTCTTCGAATTCCTTCCTTCTGTTGTCCGCCTCTTTCTCTGCCTCTTTTATTATCTCTTCTATTTCCTTCCTTCCGGACTCCCTTATCCTTTCCTCAATCTCTTTTATCCCCATGCAATCACATCAGTATCTCCTTTATCTCCTCCGGAGGGACGTCGTAATGCTTGCATATAACAACGGTGTTCAGGTTCTTAACCTCCCTCCTCTTCGCGTTTATGAACGACATCACGGAGAAAACCCCCAGAGGTCGCAATATCGCGTTCTCTTTCAGAAACGTCAGTATGTCGGATTCCAGCCTCTTTTCGAAGGATATGAGTGAATGAGTTTTCTCGTATTCGCTCATCGCCTCCTTCGCCGCCTTTCCGTACGTGGTCCTGTCAAGAATCTCCAGAACATCCTTGACTTCGCCTCTTTCCATCTCGCTCAGCTTGTCTTTCAAATGCCCTTCCTCTATTATGTAATCCTTGGAAGGGATATCCGAAATCTTGCATCGGAGGATCGTTCGTATGTTTATCGTGTCTGTCTTGATCTCAACGAACCTTCGGAGGTCTTTCGAAACTACACCCCTCCAGGAATCTATCATGTGTTTGTCCAGGGAATTCTCAAGGGGTAGGAGATTCCCGAGCTCCTTGTATTCAGGCAGTTTGCTTTCCAAGACATCGTGGTATTCGGTTTTTTCGAGCCCAGCAATGAATTCCTCAACACTCTTCGCTTTCGTCAGTTCTGTTATGAGTTCCTCATCTTCCATAATATCCAACATCTCCTCTATCTTTTCGGGTTCCATCCCCGAATGAATCCCCCTCATTATGATCTTGAGATTTTCGACCTTCAGGCTTTCAGATATTATCCTGTTCAGGTCTTTCCGGTCGGATTCCGGGATGGACGAGACAATACTCCTGTAAATCCGGACGAAGTGCCGTTTTAAAGCGGATTCTAGATTTTCGATTTCGATGGTTTTGCCAACGACTTTCTTTATCTCGGGCTCGTAGTCCGTTCCTTCCAGGAAAGCGACTACTTCCTCCACGCTCCGGAACCTCGCGAGCTCATCGAACGTTTTGTCGTCTATCAATTTCGCAGTCATACCACTAACTACCCCGTACGCATACGCGTAATCGCCTTCTCTCGCTTTCATTGCCTAAAACACCTGACCGGTTATCAGCAACATTATTGCGGTAACGAACCCGAACAGGGCCGCAATCTCTGGCATAACGACGAATATCAGCACCTTACCTTTAACGCTTGCGTTTTTCGCTGTAGCCCCTATGGATGAAGATGCGACCTTACCCTGGGATACCGCGGAAATGCCTGTGATGCCGACAGCGATTCCTGCCATCAGGGAGAGGAAGCCCTTTTCAGGTGTCATGTTCCCTCCCATTATGCCCAGGATTATAAGGATTCCTATAATGAATGCGTAGATAACCTGGGTTTGTGGCAACGCCTGCAGGATAAGGGCGGAACTGAAGTTCTCTTCATTCTCACCTGTCGCCCCTGCTGCCGTGTTACCCGCGATTTCAAGACCCCTTGCTGAGCTTACGCCGGCGATAGCGATAGCTATCGCGGCTCCTACCGCTCCTAATACGTTTCCGCTGAAAAACGTCGTTATTATTCCCTCAACTGCCATTCGCTTCACTTCCTCCTATATTATACATAAGTATATTTCCTGTTCTCCTTGAACGGCTTGAACTCCGCTCCTCCTCCCTCATAATACGTACCGAAATGTTCCACGTAGTGCAGACGGAGGGAATGGACGAACGCGCCCAAACTGTTTATTAGTATGTTAATAAGATGTCCAAATATAAAAATTATTACCGCAACCACTATCCCGACGTAGGGGATTCCAGTGACCATCCTCGCCAGGAAGTTGAAACTAACCGCGATGCCCGCTGTCGTCAGGCTCATCGCCAATAACCTTGCGTACGACAGCGTGCTGCCCACGATCCCTATGAGGTCTATGAATATCATGAAACCCACGCCCATGAACAGCAAGATTATACCCACCAGGGCGATAACCGCTCCCGGATACATGAAGATCTGCGGCAGCAGGGGATTTCCGGCCGGGAACATGGTCAGGATAATCATCACAGCACCGATTAGCAATATGTACCAGGATATATAGTTCGTTAACGCCTTTTTCTTCTCGCCCCTTCTCAGCGAATCCCATGCCCCGAATAAATAACCCGAAAATAGGTGGACGAGGCCAATCCCGCAAACCACGAGCAGGAAAATCATAGCGTTTCCGTTGTGCATGGGGTCCATCCACAATGCGATGTCCTGAGGGGTCTTGCCAAGCATGTCGTTCGCTAGGAAATCCCCGAAATAGCTTCCTGTAAGAACTCCGAAAAATATCGTTGCTAACCCACAACCTATCACGATCACCCCGCCGCTCTTGGCGGAATCCGCGTATTTTCCAAGGGATTTCCTTATCATCAAGCCCGCGATGACCAGGAACAGCCCGTACATCGCATCTGTGAGCATTATCCCGAAGAAAAGACAAAAAGTCGGGGCGATAATGATGGTGGGGTCTATCTCATTGTATTTGGGCAGGGCGAAGAGTCTGGTCAGGCCTTCGAAAGGCTTTAATGGCCTAGGGTTCTCGAGAAGGATCGGACCATTCTCCGGGTTGAGATCGTAGTCTATAAAGCACGATCTGTTCGTTTCATCCTTTATAATGCCCTCGGTCTCCACGAAATTCTTCCTTGGAACCCACATTCGAATGACAACGGTCTTCATCGTTTTCCCGCACGATGCGAATATCTCGCATCTGTCCTTTTCCAAACCGAGGATTTCCTCCGTCACCAGCAGCTCCCCGTAATACTTTTCGAAAATCTCCTTGAGTTCCGACTCCATCCTGTCCCTTTCTTTTCCCGCCTCTTTCAATTCCTTTCTCAGCTTTTCGAGTATTTGTTTCATTCGACCCTTCCCCTCGATCCTCATCCTCTCGAACCCGAATTCCCTCAGTATGGAATCGAACTCTTCACCCCTGTCTTTCATAACGCATAGACTAACTGCGACCTTGTTTCCGAAAATGCCCCCCTCGCTTATCAGGAATTCTTTACCGAATTTATTCTCCAGTTCGTCTTTCAGCAGGATCAGGTCTTTTCCCCCTATCAGGCCTATAACCGTGTACACGTATTTCGACTCTTCCGTGTACTCGAGCTTGAAATCCAGGGTTTCGAAATGTTCGTAGGATTTTATCTTCTCCGTCAGACCCGATCTCTTCATTTCGAGCTCGTACATGCCTTTCGTTCTCGTTTCAGCGAACTCCTCGGTTTTTTTCAGAATGCTCTCCGCGAGCTTTACAATTTCCTTGTAGCTCATCTCTTTCGTTTTCTTTTTTTCGATCTTATCCACCCCGAGTATGTCCTCGACGAGATTGGCCTGGGGTTTTATTTCGAACTTGCTTAAAGAGTCTATTACCTTCCTTATCCTCAGGAGTAGTTTCGAGATATCCGTTACCCTCTCTAACGGGCGATCTCTTTCTATCTTGTTCTCCTCAAGGTAGGAATCCTCGAGAAACTCGATCTGCGTTATACCCTTTTTGTGCAGGGCCTCTATCAGCCTGCTCTTGCTTTCCTCGGGTATGATGCAATCAAGTCTGCACATCCTTGCAGGCCTGAGCATTTCTTATCATCACTCCTTAAAATTCTTCAAAATCATGTCCACGGCTTTCGGGATATTTTTCTTCCCCTTGGTTTCGGTTTCCTTCGTTTCGGTTTCAGCGTCTTTCAATATCCTTTCCTTCTCCCTTTCCGCCTCTTTTTTCGCCTTCTCCAGCATTTCTTCCTTCCGGGATTCCGCGGACTTCAATTCGTTCTCGATAATCTTCTCCCTCTCAGTGGAAGCGGAACTTACGATTCTCTCCGCCCTTTTCCTCGACCTTTCCACTTCCCTGCTGACCTCTTCTTCCACCCTTTTCACGTGTTCAATCTCCTTCATTTTCCCACGACCTTCCTGTTAAATAATTAAAATAGTATTATTATTAAACTGATATATTTAAAATTTTCAATTCAATTGATAGATGGGGGGAAATATGGGTGTGAATTACGAAAAAATAGGATTGAAATGCGGGATAGAGATCCACCAGCAGCTAGATACCGAACACAAGCTCTTCTGTTCCTGCAGGGCTAGACTCTCTCCTTTGAAACCGGATACGGAGATCGTTCGCAAGCTCCGGGCGGTAGCAGGGGAACTGGGAGAGATAGACATCGCGGCGCTAAGCGAATTCCTGAGGGGGAGGGAATTCGTTTACAAGGCCTATCCTGAGGAGACGTGCCTGGTCGAATCGGACGAAGAACCTCCCCACTTGCTGAACCCCGAATCACTTGATGTCGCCTTGACAATAGCTTCCCTTCTCAATTGCGAGATACCAGAGGAAATCCACATGATGAGGAAAACGGTTCTTGATGGGTCGAACACTTCGGGATTCCAGAGAACCGCAATAGTGGGGATGAACGGAAAGCTCCGGACTTCTTTCGGCGGGGTAGGCGTAACGAACCTCTGCATCGAGGAGGAGAGCGCGCAGATCCTCGGAGGTGATGGGAACCGCGTGATTTACGGACTCGACAGGCTGGGAATCCCTCTGGTTGAGATAGGAACGTCCCCTGACATCCGAAGCCCGGAACAAGCGAAGGAGGTCGCTGAGAAACTCGGGATGATCGTTCGTTCCACGGGTAAGGCGAAGAGGGGTATAGGAACGATCCGCCAGGACATAAATGTTTCGATATCTGGAGGCGCGAGGATTGAAATCAAAGGAGCGCAGGAACTCCGGATGATACCAAAATTCGTGGAGAACGAGGCTCTCAGGCAGATGAATTTGCTTGAGATAAAAAAGGACCTCAAGAAAATGAAGTTCAAGCCCGTGAAACCAAGGGTTGTCCACGTCTCGCACATCTTCAAGTCTTCGAAATCTAAGGTAACCAAGGGCAAGAAAACGTACGCTGTCCTCATTCCGGATTTCGCTGGCTTTCTTAAAAGGAAGCTCACAACGCAAACGCTCGGGAACGAGATCGCGAATTACGTTAAAGTCAGGAGTGAACTGAAGGGGATAATACACAGCGATGAAGACCTCGAGAAATACGAACTTTCGAAAGAGTTCGAAACCCTCCGAAAGCGTATGAAAGCGGGGAAGGGCGACACGCTCATAATCGCTGTTGGCGAGGAGGCGTATGTCAAGAGAACGATGGATGTTGTATGCAAGAGGATAAATTTGCTCGCCAAGGGCGTGCCTGAGGAGGTTAGAAGAGCGTTAGAAACAGGGGATACGGAATACATGCGGCCCCTTCCGGGAGCCGCGAGACTTTACCCCGAAACCGATATTCCTCCGATAAAGATCTCGGACAAAAAGCTCAGGGACGTCCGAAAAAGCCTGCCCGAACTTATAGAGGAGAGGGAGAAGAAAGAGAGAAAGGAGATCAAAAAGAAGGCGGAAATAAGCGATGAGATAATAGACCAGATCGTGAAAATGAAAAGGAAGGGGATCTTTGACAAACTGATAAAATCAGGGTACGACCCGAAAACGGTTTCCTCCGTTCTCACCTCGACCCTCCGCTACCTTGAGAAGAAGGAAAAAGTCAACATCTCGAAACTTAAGGATTCCCATTTCTTCAAGACATTCCAAGCACTCGAAAAAGGAAGGATCTCGAAGGAAGCGGTTCCGGAGGTTTTGAAAAACTTCGCCGAACATCCTGAGGATAGGATCGGGAAGATAATCGGAAAGCTCGGGATAAAAACCCTTACAGAGAAGGAACTGAAAGGGGTGGTAAGGAAAACCATCAAGGAGAACAAGAACCTCCTGAAAGACCCGAGGGGAAAGGAAATCCTTCTCGGCCTCGTGATGAAAAAGGTGAGGGGAAGGATAGACGCGAGAAAGGTTATGGAATTCCTGAAGAAAGAACTAAAATGAGAATTTATCTGACAATTGTTTTTTCCCTTGAAGCCCCGAACGATATTATTTTGATAGTGACTCCGGCTTCTTTCTCTATCCTTTCAAGGTATTTCCTCGCCTGTTCCGGGAGGGAAGCGTAACCTTCCTTCAGTATCCTCTCGGTGTCGAGTTCTTTCCACCCGTCCATCTCGATGTAAACAGGCTTCAATTTCGCTAGTATCTCGCTCAATGATGGGAAGTTTTCAATTCGCTTCCCGTTGATTTCGTAGGCAACGCATAATTTCAACGGGCTGATCCCGTTCAGGATGTCGAGCTTCGTTACGGCGAGTTCTGTCAGACCGTTTACCATTTTGGCGTATTTGAGGATTACGAGATCGATCCACCCGCACCTCCTCGGCCTTCCCGTTGTTGTTCCATATTCATTCCCTGCCTCCCTTAACTTTTCGCCTATCCTGTCTTTCAGCTCTGTTGGGAAGGGTCCCTCGCCAACCCTCGTGGTGTACGCCTTCGAAACTCCTATTGTTCTCTTAATCCTGTTCGGCCCTACCCCAGTTCCTGTGCACGCCCCGCCTGCGCACGTATTCGAGGACGTAACGTAAGGATACGTCCCGTGATCCAAGTCGAGCAACACGCCCTGCGCCCCCTCGAAAAGAACTTTTTTCCCGTTGTCTAATGCCTGGTTGACAAGCACGGTCGTGTCGGCAACATAAGGCTTTATCATTTCAGCATATTCTTTGTATTCCCTGAGGAGCAAAAGTTTATATTCCCCGAATACCTTTTCCACAACCCCGAATTTCAAAAGTTCGTCTTTTTTGCTTTCAAGGATTCTTTCTATCTTGTTTTCGAGTCCGTCGCTGATAAGATCGATAATTCTCAGGGCCCCTGTCCTTCCAGCCTTGTCCGAGTATGCTGGACCAACACCCCTTCCAGTCGTTCCTATCTTTAACTTCTTGTCTATGCTTGAATCCAGAAACCTGTGGTAATCCATTACCACGTGAGCTTTCTCGCTGATAATGAGATTCGGATCGTATCCCATTTTCTTGAGCGTTTGTATTTCCTCGAGAAGGACTTTCGGGTCAACGACAACCCCGTTGCCTATCACAACGAGTTTTTTCCTCACCACACCAGAAGGTATGAGATGGAGCTTGAATGTTTTGTCGCGAACCTTTACTGTGTGACCCGCGTTAGACCCCCCGTTGAATCTCACGACAATGTCAGTATCTTCGGCGAGAAAGTCAACTATCTTCCCCTTTCCTTCATCACCCCACTGCGTCCCAACAACGACGACGGAATTTCCCATAAATAACAACACTATTTTAACGAGAATATTTATAATTCTTTATCCACCCAGTAGTTCGGTGGTTCTTCAGTTATCGTAACTCCACGCGGATGCGATTCTTTAATCCCCTCCTTCGTGATCCTCAAGAACTTCGCCCTTTTCCTCATCTCGTTTATGTTCTCGCAGCCGCAATAGCCCATTGATGATCGCAAACCACCAACCATGTGGAATACCATTTCAGACACGCTTCCCCTGTACGGGACCGCTCCTTCCACTCCTTCCGGAACGAATTTGATCGTGCCGCCCTGCGCATACCTGTCAGCTGATCCGAGTTTCATGGCCTTCATTGATCCCATTCCCCTGTAACGTTTGCATTTCCTTCCTTCTATGTAAACAACCTCTCCCGGAGATTCCTCTGTTCCCGCAAACAGCGAACCTATCATCACAGCGTTCGCCCCCGCAGCAATCGCCTTCGCTATATCACCGGAATTCTTCACACCCCCGTCAGCTATTATGGATACCCCGTGCTTGTTCGCTGCTTCAGAACAATCCTGTATCGCTGTTACCTGCGGAACGCCGATCCCTGTGACTATACGCGTGGTGCATATCGAGCCTGGTCCCACCCCGACCTTCACGGCATCCGCTCCCGCAGATACCAGATCCTTCGTTCCCTCCTTTGTTACGACATTACCTGCTATGACCTCTATGTCATACGCCTTTTTAATCTGCCTCACGGTTTTTATGACGTTTTCAGTGTGGCCATGGGCAGTATCAATATTTATGATGTCTACACCCGCATTTATCAAGGCATCCACCCTTTTCATATCGAACGGGCCTATCGCTGCTCCGACCAAAAGCCTCCCTTCATTATCCTTCGAGGCGTTCGGGAACAACTCGCTTTTTTGCAGGTCCGTTATCGTTATGAGCCCTTTCAGCCCCCCTTTCTTGTCAACTATCGGAAGCTTCTCTATCTTGTGTTTGTCCATGATCTTTACCGCTTCCTTCACGTCCGGTCTTTGGATGGTTATCGGATCCTTGGTCATGACGTTCCGGACTTTCTCGTTCATTTTTCTGAACCACAGGTCCCTGTTGGTGAGGATTCCGACCACCTTCCCTCTCTCCATTATTATAAAGCTGCCCACATCAGTTTTGTCCATAATTTCCTTAGCCTTCGCTATATTGTCGTCAGGGCCCAAGGTCAGCGGGTCACGAATAATCCATGACTCGAATTTCTTGACCCTTTCCACCTCTTTCGCCTGTTTTTCGATGGTCATGTTCTTGTGAATTATACCAATACCCCCATGCTGGGCTAAAGCGATAGCAAGTTTCGCCTCAGTCACGGTGTCCATCGCCGCGCTCATTATGGGTATGTTCAGGGAAATCTTTTTCGAGAGCTTCGTTCTGGTCTTAACATCCCTAGGCAAAACCTTCGACTTCCTAGGGACCAGCAAAACATCATCAAACGTGAGCGCCATCTTCTTCC
>JAGMCY010000006.1 GCA_023128965.1 Candidatus Aenigmatarchaeota archaeon
TCAAAACCATAAAATAAAAATGGGAGGTGGATATAAAAAAGTTAAACAAGAAGAAAAAAGAAAAAGAGGGGAAGGGTTTAAGTTTACCCTTTACCCTAGCTGTATGATCACGTTGCCGCTGCTGCTCAGTATCGTGAGGTTCCCGTCGCTGTCCACCGTGAAATTCGCGTAGTCAGTCGCTTCGGTATGCGTCAGCATCAACTGAGGACCGCTGCTAGCCAAGACCTCGAGCCTCGCTTCAGGAGTTGTGACCCCGATGCCGACGTCGCCGCCACTATTGAAATAACTATCTGCATTAGTTCTTGAATCAAATCTTATATTCCCAAGCCACATATCAACACCAGTAGCCGCTGGATTCATATAAAACCTGTCAGTCCCATCAGGGTCTTTTCCACCTATGACTCCTTGAACAACCAAAGCATAATTCGGATTCGTTGTATTGATGCCGACGTTGCCGTCGTTTAAAATTCTTAAAAATGTATTTGTTGGCCCCTTAAAGGTAAATCCACCATATGTTGGATTGGTACCCTCTGCTGCGTTTGTTTGAAATGATATTTCGCCGTGTCCAAGAGCAGCATCAACTGAACTTTCATTATGTATAAACTTTGTTTCGGTATCAGTAGCTTGAACTGTAAGCTTATCTTGCGAGGTTGATTCTCTTGATGATATTGTCAAGGTTGGACCCGCTACATTATTCAAATGCACATGTAATTCTGAATCAGGACTGTCCGTCCCGATGCCGACGTTGTTAGTATTTGAATCAACAAACAGCGTGGTTGTGTCAACAGTAAAGTTCTTTGTAACAACTAAATTTCCATCAAAAGTTTCATCTATATTTGTGAATGCAACATTTGTCCAGTTCCCAGTCCAAAGAGGGTCTGTTTCTGGGGCAGTTGCTGATACATTAACTGCCTGAAGCTGACTCAATGTTACAGCGTCCTGTGCAGCTGTTCCATTTCCAAGACTTATTATTTTATTAGAATCCATGTTCAATGTCCCATTGATAACTGTTGAACCGTTAACATGTAGACTCTGTTGCGGTGATGTTGTCCCGATGCCGACTTCGCCTGAGCTTGTAATTCTCATCTGTTCACCGTTATCAGTATCAAAGGCAACATAACCTTGACCTCTGATAATTGTGTTGCCGGAGTCCCATCCTATTTTATAATTGGCGCTGTTTCCACCAGCATACACAAATCCGCTTGTGCTGTCCATGTGAAGATATGTTGTTTCTGTGGTTCCAGCAACATCCAGTTTTTGATTCGGACTCGCCGTCCCGATGCCGACCATGTCAACCGACCCGTTAACGTACAACGTGTTTGCTATGTTGGTCAGTTCATCGCTGTCGCTGTCTATGGTTACGGGCTGTGTCGTTGTGTTTCCCCTGCCTGTAACATCTTGTAACGTATCGCTTTCGCTTCCTAAACCAGAATCTTCGGTGCAGTTCCAGTAAGAACCGCTCGCGACCCATTTAAGAATCTCCCCGTTCGAACAGCTCCTGTTCATACTCAATCCCGTTGAATCCACTATCAACCCGCTTCCGGTGTAAAGGTCTATCTCCAGACCAGTCGCGTTAGCGGTCAAACCATTCCCTGCTCCTATCACCAGGTCCTCGGTGGAACAAGTCACACCATCATTAGCCGTATCAGTCACCTCCGAACAATCAAAGTGAAGTATGTCAGCAAGTATGCCAACACCCTCTCCCTCATTTATCTCCAAGTCTGTGTTGTTCGCGCTCAAACCGTCCCCTGCTCCTGCCACTAAATTCTCATCGCTGCATCTCATGCCATCGCTCGCGCTGTCCGTCACCTCTGAACAATCAAATCCTACACTGTCAGCAGCAACGGTTACACCTTCTCCGTCCCCCACATTGAGCACGCCAGCTGAATAGTCTAGTCCGGAACCTGCGGAAGAGCTCGAAAGGTTAACCCTCGGACTGGGTCCGGCTGAATTATCAACTGCTATTCCATACCCAGCCAACACGTCTGTTAAGTCTCCGTCACCTGTCCCTGTTGTGCTCAGACACTTTCCGCCGCCGCCTATGCAGATGTCGTTTCCACCGGTTACGTTTATGTTCCCTGACACCTCGAGCTTCTCACCCGGGTCGGTCAACCCGATGCCGACGTTGTTCGATGTATCATTGACATACAAAACTCCGGACAGGTTAACCGCATCTTCCGTTCCCTCTGCGACTTCCAGTAAGTAACTCGGACCAGTCGTCCCTATGCCGACGTTGCCATTTCTATCAATTGTTAAAGTAGATGTTCCTGCATTTATTGTTCCAGTTGATATTTTAAATTTATCAGCATCTCCATCATCAAGACCAATCCCCCAGACAATCCCTCCTCCTTGGTTAAAATTTAGTTGAGGGTCAGTGTCATCTAAACTAATAGTCACAAATCCATCTGCGCTTGTATGTCTTTCAAATTTTGCTAAAGTTCCAGTGTTAGCATAAACATGTAAGGGGTCACTCGGATTCGTCGTCCCGATGCCAACATAACCTGTTTTATCAACTATGAGTTTTCCGGTTCCGTCGCCGTCGTCTATTCTGAACAGATCGCTGTCCTTGTAACCGAGTGCGTCGGTCCAGTTATCGCTCGGGGTTGAATCAAGGGTTAGGTTAATGGATGTTATAGCGTTCACGGTGAAGATCTCGAAATCACTCGAATCGCTCGCATTCACGATTTTTATCGCGTCCCCCACGCTTATCTCAGAGGTGAGGTCGTCGCTCGTGTTCGCAACAGTTGTGGTGTCCGAGGTGTTAACGGTTCCGGTCAGGGCGGTGTTAAGGGTTCCCTTAATGTTTAAGTTGGTCGTTGGCGAAGCCGTCCCTATCCCGACCCTGTTATTCAACGCATCCACGTAAAGCGTGTCCGTGTCCACGATCAGGTAATCAGCGATGGTCAAATTGTCCGGGAAGGTGAAGTTCCCTGCTTCAAACGTCCCCGCGGAGATCGAGGATGCCGGGTGGCCCGGGTCTGCCGGGGCTGCGCTTACTGTTGTCACCAGGGAGGTGAGACACACGAGCGAAAGGATCGATAGAGCTACCGCTAAACACGGTCGCGCCCTGGAGGTTTTCATTTCACCTAAATCGGCTAATGTCGAGCCGATTTGTCTGGAGTTCCCTACAAATTTATATGCGTTCGCCAGCGAACGCAGAGCCACCTCCAGTATGGCGAAGATTACGGTTGCAAACCAGTTCATTTCTCTTCACCTCCCTTTGCGAAATTTCGCAGCATGATATCACCTAAAAGTCCGAATTGTAATGCAAACTCCCTTTAAAGTACATGTTGCCGGTTTCCCCGTCTACATAACCGGCAATATCCGTTGAATTTTGAACTATGAAATCATTACCTCCTGAAGGGGATGGGGAACTCTGCGTGGTGAAATTTCCGAGCAACGCTAGGTTCCCGTCATCGTCTATGTAAAGAACAACCTCTCCTGTGGAATTCGTTACCTGGAAGCTCCCGGCAGGCGGAGAGAGCGAGGACTGGGAGGGCGAATACCCTCCTTTCACATCCACGTACCCGAATTGATCAAACCTAGCGACGACATCAGTGCTGTTTTCTATGTACAAACACGGATTCGATGCATCGCATGTCGTGCCAGAACCGCCGCTTATGTTGCTTTGACAATCGTTGCTCACACATTCGTATGGTGAAATGCACTGGGAATCTGTGTTGCAGTCATACCAAGTGTTGCTTACGCAATAATCATTATCATTGTCACCATCCACATCATAACTTGTCGAGCCTGTTGGGGCGTAACAGTTCCCGGCCTCGGCGCCACTCCCTCCGCAGTCATTCATATCCCCGTCCCTGTCGCTATCCCAGGGGCAGCCATCCGGAGTCGTGCACACATCCCAGGTACCAGTGCAGGAACCGCTACAGACGCAGCCGTTGCTCGCATCGCACAAACCGGGATCAATGGTGAAAGAAGGGTCATCCAAGCCAGTAGCAACAAATTGTGCGCACAAACCATCCCCGACACCATCAGCATTATTATCATCACACGCGTTATCGTTATCACAATCACTGTAGCCCGGTTCTCTTATGTAATGGCAGTCATTGCTTATACATGATTCAGTGCATTCACTGCCGTCAAAACAGGCATTATTGCTTTCTCCATAAGCATTTTCACCTGCAGGGTCGCAATCTCCTGTGTCAGAACAATCATACCAAGTGCTACTAGAGCAGTACTCATCATCACCATTTCCATCTACATCATGTGCGTGTGTTCCTGATGTATAGCAGGTCTCTGAATGAACACAATCAGTACTTGTATCACAGCAAGCATCATCACTTGAGTTAGACTCACAGGAATATGGGCTTGGCTGTATGCTCCCATCCGTGTTATCACACACCCTTGCTAAATACTCCTCTACATTATCATCCCCGCAGCACTCTGTAGTTCCGTCCCCGCCATCATTTGAACTCCCATATTCTCCAACCCCGGTCTCACCGGCGGTTGACCAATCATAGCCTGCTCCTGTACATCCGCTACTCCCGTAGTCAACATCAAGCCAATGCTCTGAACCACCGTTACACCTGACTCTTGTATCATTGGCGACTCCTGTTATGTCAGTATTCTGGCCATTAGAATAACAAGTACCATCATCCACACAATCTTCATCATTATCACAACACGCATCATCAGAAGTATTATCATTCCAGCTTACGTGATACGCTCCAACCACTTTATATGCGGTTCTGTATATGTAGTTCTCAATAGCGTCGTCCCCACAGCAGTCTTGTGATGTCCCAGCTTCCCATCCCATTGGGTTAGTATCTTGCCAGCAACTCAGTCCGTTACAGCCTGTTGCTGTTTGGTTGCAGTCGCACCAGTTCTCATTGGTGTCATAGTTAACATTATATACAGCGATAAACCATGATGAGGTTTCCCACTCATAGGCATCGCCCTCTGCGTATGCACGTGTCTGGGCGTCATAATCCCCTTCTGATGGACAGAAAGTATAACCATCAATATCTTCCCATTTCTCTGTGATTATGTCGGAAGTAGGACAACAATCCTCTGTATAACAAGTGCAATTACATTCACCAGTCTCCGAGTCATAGGTCATATCCTGCCAGTCCCGTGGGTCGTTGGAATCGCCCGGATCTCTTAACAGGAAGTCCATATCACTGACGTCACATTTGTGGCATGGATCCTGAAACGTTCCCGTGCAATCCGCAAGGTTCTCCGCGTACACGGTCTCGCCCAAGAATGAAAACTTGAGATAGTGGTGGCCGGTCGCTAGAATTCTCAAAAAGAGCCTGCCCGTTTTATTATCGCAGTTCCAGTTCCTCGCGACAATTTTTCCGTTGTCTATTCCTTCAACCCAGGGTTCGTTTTTACCCTTTTCTGAGAAATACTTTTCTACTTCAACCCTCTCATCATCGCAGGTGAGGGCGATGAATTCGATATCCTTCTCGAAAAACGTCCCCCTGAAAGCCTCTATTTCGAGGTCACCTCCCCCTTCTGTTTCGAATCTTACTATCCATCTTCCCCACAGCGTGGGCTTGGAAACCGGGTTCAGTATCTTTATATGTTCGGTCTCATATTCGAACGGGGGCTGGGGGAGCTGGGGGAAAAGTATATCCAGGATCATCCCCAGGAGACTGGTCTGCTTCGCCTGGACTTCCACGGGGAACATTGCGAAAACTAAACAAACCGTTAATACGATCGAAAGTATGATTTTCCTATTCATTCTCCCCTCCGTAATTTCCGTTAAAGACAGGGAGCTCTGGGAATTTCGTGTTGTCCATGGGGGAACCGCCCGCGGGAGAATAGAGCTTCGCCTTGCCAACATCCCTTCTCTTAACGTGACCCCTCGCCTCGAGAACAGCCAGGTATTTAGAAGCAGTAACCCTGTGTATCCTCGCCTTTTCGGCTATTTCCAGTATGGTCAGAGAAGTATCGGATTGCCTGAGTATGCTCAGTATGATCTCCTCTAGAAAGGACGGATCCATCCTATCGACCCTCAACCTCAACCCCCGATAGATAGACGTTCGCTAGCGAACGTCATGCACCTTTGACATTAATGTCAATTTTTTGACATTTATGTTTGACATTAAATAATTGGCAGAACTGGTATAAATAATTGGTATAAATTTATTAACCCTATAAATTTTATAATGCTGAAATTGATCTTCCCCGTCTTGAAGGCAAAAATATGCAGGAGATTAGACAGACTAGCCGTTCCTTACAAGATAAATTTACATATAACCTATTCGTGCAATTCAAGGTGTAAAACCTGTTTCATCTGGAAGAAGTACAGGAAAAGGCCAGAACTTAAAAATAAAGAACTGAAAGCGAGTGACTGGAAGGAGTTTTTCAAAAAAATGGGTGACAGGCTTTACTGGATTTCGATATCTGGCGGTGAGCCTTTCTTGAGGGAAGATTTAGCCGAGATAATCTCCTCCATGGACATGAAAAATTTATGCATAATGAGCATCAACACCAACGGCCAACTGCCGGAAAAAACTTATAATATAACGAGGGAAACTCTTGAAATCATCCCGGAAAATACCAAGGTGTTTCTAGCGGTAAGCCTCCTAGGTTTCGAGAACACGCATAATTTTGTTTCAGGAAAGAAGAACGCATTCGAAAAATCCAAAAAAACATACGAGAAGTTGAAATCTTTGCAATCGGAATACAAAAACTTTTATCTTGAAAGGGAACTCGTTGTAAACAAACACAACCTGAACGAACTAGAGGAAATCACGGACAGTCTCAACAGAGAAAAAATTCCTTTCACGTTTACATTCGCCCAGGAATCGAAGTATTACGATAACACAGGAAAGGAGGTAGGCCTATCACCGCAAGAAAAACAAAGGGTTGCTGAAATTCTCAGGACCTTACGAATCCCCTTGTACCAAAAAGCGGACATAATGAAAAACATATTCAAGAAAATTGCGATTAAATTTTTCGAAAAAGGAGAGATTCCAAAATGCTATTCTTCATGGTGTTCGGTAAGAATAGACCCTTACGGAAACGTCTACCCGTGTATTATGAGGGACGAGGTTATAGGGAATCTCGTTGAGAACGGGATGGATCTGGAGAAAACAATGCTGAAAAGCAAAAAACTCAAGAGAATTCAAAAGGAAATAAAAAATAAAGAATGCTCCTGCTGGACACCATGCGAGGCGTATCAGAACATAGTGCAGAATTTCCATTTCAGTATTCAGACTCTCAAAACGGTTTTCAAAAGCACGAAGAAGGTATCATAATCTTTCTTTTTCGCTAGAACTATCGGATTCAAAAGATAGTTGATATAATAATATGCGAACTTCAATTCAATGGCGTTCGCCTCAGAAAAACCATGTTTTGAAGAAAAACTGAAACGGCTCCATCCTTCCGTGGTTTCAGGGGGCTTAAACCCATTTTTAACTACAAAATTGAATAACTCGGTCCCCGGGTACGGCTGGTAAAATCCAACGTTTACTATGCTGTTCAGCCTTTTCGCGAGTTTCACAGTTTTTACAATTTCATCTTTCGTTTCCGTTGGGATGTCCAGCATGAATGACGCGACCGCTCGAATTCCGATTTCATTGCAGATATCAAATACGTTTACAACCTGTTTAAGTGTCGTGCCCTTTCTCAAAAAGTTCAGTATTCTCTGGCTTCCTGATTCAACACCAAAGAAAATATATTCACACCCATTCTCCTTGAACTTCTCCAGCATCTTCCTATCGACATCATTCACCCTCAATTGACAACCCCATCTCAAATCATATTTCTTAAACATAGACGAAATTTCCATCGCCCTTTTTTTATCAGTTCCTATTAAATTGTCCTCATAGTCGATCCTCAACGCCTCAACATTGGGATAACCCGATAGAAGTTTTTCTAGATTCCCCT
>JAGMCY010000060.1 GCA_023128965.1 Candidatus Aenigmatarchaeota archaeon
TCGCCACCCATGGGGTGTGGCGTTTTGAATGAATTCTTGCGAAAAGGTTTCCGGGGGAGAAGGATTTCCCGATCCCGTACATTATTCGAGATGTGGCGAGGAGTATCAGCAGAACCGTGTTAGCAGTAGCGAAGAGAGCGATCACCGAAAGCAGAGCGAAGGCGTTCGGTCCAAGCGCCTGTGAAGCGACATCCGCCAGAGGAGCTGATGACTGCCCTAGCGAATGCCAGTCGAGGATGGAAACAGCTGATAAGGCGACCAGGATGTAAAGAACCGTGGTTATGGCTATCGCCAAAAGCAAAGCGCGGGGTATGTTGACATCGGGTTTTTTAGTTTCCTCCGATAAGCGAGTTATCTGTTCGAATCCTATATAAGCGAAGAATATCAGGGCTGCTGCCTGAAAGATGCCTGCAAAACTCGGGAATTCAAAGTAGTTAACACTCCCTAGGTAGGGGAGACCCATAAATATTATTATGATCAAACCGGAGACCTCTATCAAAGTGAAAATCACGGCGAACCAGATCGATTCCTTCATGCCGTAGAATATAATTATTGATAGCAGAATTATCAGAACAACCGCTGACAAGAGGTAGGGGAAGCCGAAAAGGCTTTCGAAATACCCCGCAAAGCCAAAGGAAACCGTGGCGGAAAAAACAAAACCGGAAATGACGAGCAGCCATCCTATAATGAAAGCGATTCTCCTCCCGAAGGCGTGCTTTGTGTAAACGTATTCCGCCCCCGCCTTTGGGAATATCGAGCTTAGTTCTGCGTAGCTCAGACCAGTGAAAACTGCAACCAGAGCGGACAAAAGGAAGGAAAGCCAGACTGCGTTCCCCGCGAGGGCGGATGCCTTTCCTATCAAAACGTATATTCCCGCCCCGAGAATTATCCCAATACCAGCCAGCACAGCCTGCCAGAGACCTATTTCTCTTTCGAGTTTTGGATGTTTTTTGACCATGATAATATTTTGTGCGAGGGAGGATATGAATAGAAATAATTACTCGTACCTCAACGCCTCGATGGGACTCAACCTTGCGGCATGTCTGGCCGGGAGAATCCCCGAAACAATTCCTATGAACGCGGCGAAGAGGATCCCCTGTACTACAAGTCTCGGCGTGACAAGGGCGATGGGTTGTAAAAGAATCATGTTCAGATAGGAAGCCCCGCCGAAGCTGAGGGCCACGCCAACTATTGCGCCTCCCACGCTTATCGTCACAGCCTCTAACAATATTGTCAGCAGGATCTGCTTGTTTGTAGCGCCAACGGCTTTCATCGTCCCTATTTCCCTCCTTCTCTCGCGAACGGAGATTATCATGACGTTCATTATCACTATCCCTGATATCAGGGCCGCGATGCTTCCTAGGGCGAAGGTCATCAGGTTCAGCTGGCTTGTCATTTCGTTCACGGAGTTCATGATGCTCTTGTCGCTCGCTGCCTGGATGTCATCGAAGTCATCGTTTATTGCCTGTTCTATGAGGTCTGCGTCTGCTGGTGTCAAAGGCTGGACCATCATAATGGATATTATGCCTTCTTTGTCTGCAATTTCTTGGAGATCACTCAAAGGCATTGCAACCGAGTTATCGAAATCATCCCTTCCCGTTTCTTCAAGAATACCCACTACCTCGAATTCCACCTCTTCGATTTTTATAGTATCCCCAACCACGTAATCGTTCCTTTCAGCGTATGTATACCCCAAAACTATCTCTTTTTGCCCTTCCTCATAATCCCTTCCTTCTTTGATTTCGATATTTATTCCCCTTATTATGTCCTCGCTTTCGATGGTCGTCCCTGTAACACTTCCAACACCATCAAGGGTAGCGAATAAAAGAGGGGCGACCTTTTCAACCCCGGATATGCTTTCAACATCCTCCACCAGATCCTGATCTATCTCGCTCTGCTGTATCATGAAACCCATGACTCCTTTCTCAACCACGGTAACCAAACCCGAAGTAACTGCTATCTGATCGTTAACGTAATAAGTTATGCCTTCAGAAAAAGAGGAAATGCTGGTCACAAGGAAAATCCCAATTGTTACGCCTAACATGGTGAGTATTGTTCTAAGTTTGTGTCTTCTGAACTCCCTCAACATCGCTTCCCACATCATGTTTTCATTCCCTTTATTTTATGTAAACTTGTTTTGTCAGGCTTGTCCTGACTTTCCTTCATTTATCCCTCTCTTATCGCCTTTATAGGGTCTGTTTTAACCGCAATCCAGGCAGGATACAGGCTTGACATTATCGTAAGCATTACGCCATAAGCAACCGCCCCTATCGCGAGAGCTGGTGTTATGAGCGCTAGGTTGGTCCCTCCGAGCAAAACGTTGTTCAGCATATCCACGAAAATGAAAGAGACCCCAACTGCTATCAGACTGCTTACAACCGAGATCATCAATCCTTCTTCAAGTATTTGTATGAGTATGGTCCTCCTCAAAGCTCCCACCGCCTTCATTATCCCCAGCTGTCTCCTTCGCTCGAGAACAGAGGTGTACATAGTGATTATTATGCCTATCGCGGCCACCAAAGAAGCGATAAAGCCTATACCAAACGTCATAATGTTGAGCGTGCCAGTCATTTCCTCCATCATCACCAGCGCATCCTCCATTGTCATCGCGTCTAGATCATCGAACTCGTCCTCTATAGTGTCTTTGATTTCCTGGACCAAGGATATGTCATTAGGTTCTATCATTAGCTGGGTTGCTCCTCCTTCAGTTTCATATATCTCATCCGCATAATCGTAAGGCATGAGTATCACGAGATCGTAGGCCCCTGAACCCTCCTCGAATATCCCCAAGACCTCCACTTCTTTCTTGTTCAGGGTTATGTAATCCCCCGCAACGACATCGAGCATGTTTGCCACGAGATATCCGAGCGCAGCTCCCTTGTCATCGTTTTCAGGCCATGTCCCCTCCTTGAATTCTAAGTCTCCACCCCCGAAAATATCAACGTCATCCATATCCAGTCCGTCGACCTCAAACAATCCCCTGAATGGCCTGGATATTATCGGGACAGCAAGCTTAACACCTGACATCGATCTTATTTCTTCCACGACATCCGCCTCTATGTCTTCTATCTGGAAAGATCCGGGAGGGCCTGCCATCTCGGAGAGGTCGAACTCCTTCATCACGAAAATCGTGTCCGCTCCTATCAAGCCCGTAGAGGAGGTTATGAGTTCGTTCACACCCATTGATATGGAACCCAGAGAAACGATAGCTGTTATGGCTATGAATATTCCCAAAGCTGTGAGAATCGTTCGGACCCTGTGCTCCTTCAGATCCTTAAAAGCGAGATCAAGCATAATTATTATTTATCTATCTTCCCGTCTATCATTCTGATTTCCCTGTGCGCGCGCTTAGCGAGGTTTATGTCGTGCGTGACGACAACGATTGTTTTACCTGTTTTTTTGTGGAGGTCTTCGAGCAGTTCGAAAATCTCCCTTCCAGCTTCAGTGTCGAGGTTTCCGGTCGGCTCATCCGCGAGTATCGCTTCCGGATTGTTCGCTAGCGAACGGGCGATTGCGACTCTCTGCTGTTCGCCTCCGGACAGCTCGTTTGGTTTGTGATCCATTCTCTTCTCCAGGCCGGTTTTTTTCAAAATCTCTTTCGCTTTCTTCTGGGATTCACTCCTCCCGTGCCCGCTGAATCTCATGGGCAACGCAACGTTTTCAGCAGCTGTCAGACTTGGTATGAGGTTGTAGGCCTGGAAGACGAAACCTATTTTTTCCCTCCTTATCTTCGCGAGTTCATCATCATCAAGTTTCGAGATCTCTCTTTCCTCAACAAACACCCTTCCTTTCGTCGGCGTATCCAAACAGCCCATCACGTGCATGAGGGTCGATTTTCCGCAGCCTGATGGTCCGAGGATCGCTACGTATTCCCCTTTTTTTATTTCCATGTCAACCCCCCTGAGCGCGTTGGTTTCGATCCCCTTCATAAAGTAAGTCTTCCACACATCTCTCAATTCAAATATTTTTTCCTTCATACTAATCAGCCAAAACTAGATTCGCTATTTTTTCATCCGCCTTCGAAGTCTCCAGAGGTAATAACTTTCGAGGACGACAACCACTATCAATATAGGGGCTAAGGGAGACACGCCCCCTCCGGCTTGTTCCTCCGAGTAAACCGAGGGTTTTATGGAAACCGGGAATTCATTGGCGAAAAATTCATTGCTCTCGTCCAGATACGAAACGTTTATGATCGCTTCTCCCTGCCTGAAACCGTAAAAACGAAGTGTTTTGTGCTTTGTTGGTTTGAGCTCGTTCGCTACTGCTGAATCCTTGACTTCGCCGTCCTGAACCAGGGCGATTTTCAAGGCTTTGGCGGTAGCTGTCCCTATGTTTTCGAGGTCGATCTTAAAGGCTGAATTATCTATTTTTGCGCTCAAGATCTCAATAATGGGTTCGCCCCTGATAGGTATACCAATCGAAAATGAAGTTGTCTGGGATTGTCCGCTGTCATCCTTGTATGTTAAAATCAAAATGCCCGAATAGGTTTTGGACTCCGCTGAGTTATCAATGCTCATATCGAAGTTCGCTTCCCCTGTTTCTCCAGGTTTGATCTCCCCAATATAATACAAACCGCCTGAAAGAATCGGTAATATGTATGTCGTGTTTGAAATGAGAGCGGCCTCCGTGAAGGAAGCTGATCCCGTCCCCACGTTTTTTACGCTTGCTATAATGGCTGCGGAATCCCCCGGCTCCATCTCTTCCGGATAGGTCTCGATCTTTTCGAGAATGAGTTTGGGTTTGCCCTGGATCTGGATCATGACTTTGCTGGTTACCTGCACACCCACCCCTATCTGATAGTATTTGAATTCGAGTTCGTAGTTATCCGATATCGCGTTCTTGTCAACGTGGAGCTTGTATGACGCTGTCACTTGATCGTTTGCCGGGATTCTTGAGAATGCTTTTTCCGCTTCCTGGCCCGGGAGAAGCGTGAAGGGGCTTTCAGGAATTATCTCAAAGATGATGTTCTCTGATGTGCCATAACCCGTGTTCTGCAGAGAAACTTCTATGTCAACAACCTGATCAGGTTCGACGGGGTAAGGGTTTTGCTTGGTTAAAACAACCTCCAGGTTTTCCGTGATCGCATATGCTCCCGTGGAAACGGCGAGCAGGAACAAGATCGCGAATGAAACCGAAATTATCTTGTTTTTCATGAAAATCACATTGTTATTATTGGAATTAGAGTATATTTATTGTTAATTTATATATAATAACGTAATCCGGACAGAAATACTAAATATCTTTATTTCTCAGGGATTTAAAAACTTTCGGTAAATCTTTATAAAACATTTTTACAATAGAATATAGATTCAGATGACTTTCGAAAATCGCGACATAATCTCGATAAGGGATTTGTCGAAAAATGAAATTCTCCATGTTCTAAAGACAGCGAAAAAAATCGAAAGGAAACCGAACCCGAACCTTCTGAAAGGTGAAGTAATGGCTTCTTTGTTCTTCGAGCCTTCAACCAGGACGAGACTGAGTTTTGAAAGTGCGATGAGGCGTTTAGGTGGAGAGGTCATTGGGTTCGCCGAGCCCGGGACAACATCCCTGAAAAAGGGCGAGACCCTCTGGGACACTATCAAGATGGCTGAAAGGTATGCGGATGTTATCGTTATGAGACATCCTGTTGAAGGGGCGGCGAGGCTCGCTGCGGAGGCCGCGGGCGTACCCATTATAAACGGCGGTGATGGAGCGAACCAACACCCGACCCAGACTTTGCTTGATCTTTATACGATACAAAAGGCGAAAGGGAAGATCGAAAGGCTCAAGATAGGCTTTCTCGGGGATTTGAAATACGGGAGAACGGTTCATTCGCTAGCGATCGCGCTATCCCATTTCAACACGGCCCTTTACTTCATCTCACCAGAAGCCCTGAAAATGCCGGATTCGTATCTTGAAGAACTCGATAGCAAAGGGATACAGTATTACGAGGAGACGGACCTTTTGAAGGTCAGCAAGAAGCTCGACATACTTTACGCCACGAGAATCCAAAAGGAAAGATTCCCTGACCCGCTCGAATACAAGAAATACGCCGGTGTGTACAAGCTTAACCGATCTATACTCCCCCATATAAAACCCTCTTTGAAGATAATGCATCCTTTGCCGAGGGTTGATGAAATACATCCTGAACTAGACGATACAAAACACGCCCTTTATTTCGAGCAGGCTGGAAACGGGGTTCCCGTCCGCCAGGCCTTGCTCTCGCTCGTGCTGGGGAGGGTAAAATGAACAAGAAAATGCTCAAAATATCCGCGATAAATGAGGGGACTGTCATAGACCACATATCAACGATCAACACGTTCAAGGTAGCGGAATTCCTAAACCTTAAGGAAGGCGAAGATGTAGTGACTGTGGGAATGAATTTCGAGAGTAAGAAGTTGGGAAAGAAGGGTGTGATAAAGATCGGGGGTCGCTTCCTAACGAAGAACGAGGTCAACAAGATCGCACTGATAGCGCCTGAGGCGAACATAAACATAATAAAGGACTACGGTGTCAAGGAGAAGTTCAAGGTCGAGATACCTGACGTGATCAAGGGGATTATAAAGTGCGCGAACACTAACTGCATAACGAACAAGGAATCCGTTCGGACGAAATTCTATGTTCTGTGTAAAGATCCTTTGAAGCTCAGATGTCATTATTGCGAGAGGGTGGTTGGGAAGGAAGAGATAGGATTGGTATAGGATTGTTATGAATATGGAAACGAAACTGTGCGGTATAAAACTGAAAAACCCCACCGTCCTCGCTTCCGGTATTCTGGGAACCTCGAAATCTTTGCTGGCGAGGGTTATAGGTAACGGGGCCGGGGCGGTTACGATAAAATCGATTTCTTTCGAAGCTAGAGAAGGTCATAAAAACCCGACTGTAATAGCGTTCGAAGGGGGGATGATGAATGCTGTTGGTTATTCGAACTTCGGTGTGGCTGGCGCTCTAAAGGAGTTTGTCAACCTGAATGAATTGGAAGCCCCTATTTTCGCCAGTGTTATCGGAACGGAAGCGGAAGATTTCGTTAAGGTTGTGGAGGGTCTGAAGGGTCTCGATTTCGCTGCGATTGAAATCCCATTATCCTGCCCGCACACACCTGGTTTCGGGACGTTAGCAGGACAGGACACGCCTGAAAAAACGTTCGAAATCACAAAAGCCGTTGTGAAAAAAACGAAAAAACCCGTTTTCATTAAGCTCTCCCCGAACACGAAAAACATAGGAGAGGTCGCGAAAGCAGCGGAAAAGGCAGGCGCATCCGCGATCACCGCTGTGAACACGATGGGTCCTGGAATGGTCATAAACATCGAAGCGAAAAAACCGGTTCTTGACTTCAAGGTCGGAGGCGTCTCAGGGCCTGCTCTCAAACCGGTTGCTGTCCGTTGTGTTTATGATGTGTACGAAAGCGTGAAAATCCCGATAATAGGGGCCGGAGGGGTTCTGACCGGAAAGGACGCGGTAGAGATGATGATGGCAGGAGCGACAGCGGTTGGGATTGGTTCCGGGATATATTACAGGGGTATCGACATCTTCCGAGAGGTCTGCTCGGAGATATCCGAATGGGTGGAAAAGAACGGGTACAAGAATCTTAAGGAATTAGTGGGGGTAGCGCATGAGTGAGCTTCCGGAGATCGTGAAGATAATTAAAATAACGCAGGAAAACCCCTGCGTGAAGACGTTTTTCTTTGACAAGAGGATTCAAGCGAAACCCGGTCAGTTCGTCATGGCCTGGATCCCCGGTCTGGATGAGAAACCTTTTTCTCTTTCCTACGTAGGGAAGGAAACCGGGATAACAGTTGAAGAAAAGGGGAAGTTCACAAAGAGGTTGTTTCAAATGAAAGAGGGGGATAAGATTGGGATTCGCGGACCTTACGGGAATAGTTTCGGGTTGAAAGCGAACGCCTGCGTGGTTGCTGGTGGTTGCGGCATCGCCCCGCTCTCCACTTTAATAGAAAATTTGAAAAATCCGTTCGTCATCCTCGGGGCACGATCAAAGGATCGGTTGATTTTCGAAAAGAGATTTCCCAATGCGAAAATAACAACGGATGACGGTTCTTTCGGGGAAAAGGGGTTCGTAACGGATGTTCTGAAAAATGTTCTGAGAGACAGGAAGTCCGAAGTGATTTACACCTGCGGACCTGAGGTGATGATGAAAAAGGTCTTCGAGATATGTGAAAGTCACAAGATCGGATGCCAGGCGAGTCTTGAGCGTTACATGAAATGCGGATTCGGTGTGTGCGGGCAGTGCGAAGTCAACGGGTTCCGCGTTTGCAAGGAAGGTCCTGTTTTCTCTTCGGAGAGTCTCAGGGAAATGAAGGGTTTCGGGGGTTTCGCGAGACTGAAATCAGGGGAAAGGGTTTCCGTGAGTGAATATATTCAGTGGAGATGTGCATGAGTTTGCTTGTTGAAAAAGGAAGGGTTTACATAAAAGGGGAATTGATAAATAAAAATATCCTTGTAGAAAACGGGAAAATCAAAAAGATAACATCCTCTAAACCGATGGCTGATGAAAAAATAAATGCAAAAGGGATGGTAGTAGTTCCGGGTTTCATAGACCCCCACGTCCACTTCAGGGACCCCGGTTTAACGCACAAGGAGGATTTCAAAACAGGGAGTTTCGCCGCTGTTGCGGGAGGGGTCACATGCATTCTGGATATGCCAAACACGAAACCACCAACCCTCACCAATGAACTCCTGAAGGAGAAAGGGGAGATCGCTTCCAGTAAATCCGCTGTGAATTACGGTCTTCATTTCGGTTCCTCCTTGGATAATATCGAGGAGATCAGGGAAGCGAAGGGTGTTCCCTCTGTTAAGATCTTCATGAACGCCTCAACCGGGAACATGCTGATAGAGGATGGGGAAACCGTAAAGAGAATAATTGAATCCGCCAGGATATGCTCGATACACGCGGAAAATGATAACGTTAGGAAAGCTATAGAATTTGCAAAATCCCTGAAAAAGAAGTTCTACCTCTGTCATATTACAGAGGAAAGGGAACTGGAATACGTTAAGGGAAACGGGAAGGAGAACGTCTTTGTGGAGGTGACGCCGCACCACCTGTTTCTAACGGAAAATGACCAAGATAATTTCGTGATTATGAAACCTCCCCTTAAGAGCGAAAAAGACAGGAAAGCGCTGTGGGAAGCCCTTAGGGACGGGACGATAGACACTATAGGGAGCGATCACGCGCCCCACACAATCGAGGAGAAGATATCCTCGGAAGTCTATGGCGTTCCAGGGGTCGAGACGAGGGTTCCTTTAATACTGGATGCGGTTAACAAAGGGAAGATCACGCTGGAAAGAATGGTGGAAACCATGTGCGAGAACCCCGCGAAAATTTTTAAGATTAAAAACAAAGGTTTCATAGAGGAAGGGAAAGATGGGGATTTGACAGTAATTGACATGAAACTGCGGAAGAAGGTCAGGAACGACGGGCTGTTCACGAAGTGCGGGTGGTCACCTTTCGAGGGTTTCGAACTTCAGGGTTGGCCCGTGATCACTATAGTTAACGGGAAAGTCATTTTCGAAAACGGAGAGGTTTATAGAGAAAGGAATGGGAAAGGGGTTGAATATGAGTGAGATCGCGAAGGAGATTGCGGATATCCTGCTCGATGTAAGGGCGATAACCCTTAGCCCCTCGAAACCCTACAGGTTCGTTTCAGGTATATTCAGCCCGATTTACTGCGATAACCGTTTGCTCATGTCTTATCCCGAAAAGAGGAAGAAGATAATAGATTACTTCGTTGAAGTTATCAGGGAAAGGAATCTGGATTTCGATGTCGTTGCCGGCATCGCCTCCTCCGGAATCCCGCACGCTGCCTGGATTGCGGAAAGGCTGGGGAAGCCCATGATTTACATTCGTAAGAAAACGAAAGAACACGGGAAGGAAAACCTAATCGAGGGTAAACTCGAAAAAGGCCAGAAAGTCGTGATCGTGGAGGATCTCATATCAACGGGTAGTTCGTCTGTAAACGGCGTGGAGGCCGTCCGAGATCAGGGGGGAATTGTTGAGAATTGCCTGGTGATTTTCACGTACGAGATGGAGAAGGCTAAGGAGAATTTCAGGAATGCGAGGTGCGAACTTATACCGCTCAGCGATTTCACAACGCTGATAGAGGTCGCGAGCGAAAGGAATTACATAAAACCCGAGGAAAGGCTAAAGACGCTTGAATGGAATAAAGACCCGCAGAACTGGGGGAAGAATATGGGATTTGAATGAAACTGAAAATAGGTGTTTTCGGGTCTTCAGGGAATGTAACTGAAGAATCGCGGAAGAAAGCGTTTGAGCTTGGGAAGGAAATAGCGAAACATGACTGCATACTCGTGACAGGGGCGACAACGGGTCTTCCGTATGAAGCTGTAAAGGGAGCGAAGGAAGGAGGGGGGTTTGTTGTTGGAATCTCGCCCGCGCATAATCTGGAAGAACACGTGAACAAATACGGGATGCCTAAGGAATCTCACGACGTTGTAATATTCACCGGTTTTGGGAGAAAGGGAAGGAATCTGATAAACGTGAGGTCGTGCGACGCCTCGATCTTCGTTTCGGGAAGTTACGGAACCCTGAACGAGTTCACAACAGCGTATGATGAGGGGAAGGTCATGGGGATTATGGAAGGGACGGGAGGTGTATCGGATCATCTGAAGGAAATCGTCAAGATATGTAACAAGGAGACGGGGGCGAAGATCTTTTACGATTCGGATCCGAGAAAACTCGTTGAAAAACTCCTGGAGGTTTTGGGATGAATTTTGCTGACAGATTGCTGGAGGCGATTGATAGGAAAAGGAACCCGAGCGTGATTGGCCTAGATTCGGATTTCGCTAAGCTGCCGAATTCTTTGAAACAGGATTTCAGGGAAAGGTTCGGATCAAATTTCGAGGCCGTCGGGAAGTGCATCTTCGAATTCAACAGGAGGATAATAGATTCGATAAAAGATGCTGTTCCGGCTGTTAAAATCCAGATGGCGTTCTACGAGCAGTACGGGCACAAGGGGATGAAGGCTTTCGAGGAGACCGTGACGTACGCGAAACAGAGGGGGTTGATAGTAATAGAGGACGCCAAGAGGAACGATATAGGGAACACGGCAAAAGCCTATTCCTCCGGGCATCTCGGAAAGGTTGATTTGTTCGGGGAGAGCGTGCGTTCCATCGATGTTGATTGCATAACCGTAAACCCCTATCTGGGGAGTGACGGTGTCCTTCCCTTCCTTGAGGATGTGAAAGCGAATGAAAAGGGTGTTTTCATACTCGTGAAAACCTCGAATCCCAGTTCAAATGAACTCCAAGACCTGACAAGCGGTAACAGGAAGGTTTACGAGATACTGGCGGACTACGTGAACGAATGGGGCTCGTCCATGATCGGGGAAAGAGGGTACAGCTCGGTAGGAGCGGTGGTCGGGGCGACGTACCCCAAAGAAGCGGCTGCACTCAGAAAGATCATGTCACACTCGATTTTTCTCGTACCCGGTTACGGGGCTCAGGGAGGGGGCGTGAAAGACGTTATCCCTTGTTTCAACCCAGACGGTCAGGGAGCGCTTATACACTCCGCAAGAGGCGTGATCTTCGCTTACGAGAAGACGGGAAAGGAGAATGAATTCGACGTTCTCGCAAGACAGGCTGCCCTTAGGATGAAGGATGACATAACCTTAGCGCTCAAGGAATTAAAGGTAGGAAACTGGTAAGAGAGCGAGGGAATTTTCTTTCTGTAAAATGTTTATTAAGATTTAAATATTCATTTATATAATTGTCTTTACATAACGGGTGCGTGTATGGAAAAGGAAGTGAAAGAGAAGGGAGAACATAAGGAAGAGGAGAAGACGAAAACTGAGAAGAAAGTCCAGAATATAATAAGGCTTGGGGAAACCAATCTGGACGGGACTAGAAGCGTAAAATCCGCGATACTGGGAGTTAAGGGGGTTTCTTTCTCCTTCGCTAAGGCAGTGGCGAAGATTTCCGGGTTCGGGGATAAGAAGGTCGGTGATCTGTCGGAGGATGAGCTTAAAAAGCTCGAGGATATGATAAACCACCCAGAAAAATACCAGATACCGTCATGGTTATACAACAGGAGGAAAGACCCCGAAACAGGCGAAGATAAACACATGAGCGTATCCCAGCTTGAATTAACAGAGAAACTGGACACAGGAAAGGAGAAGAAGTTGAAGTCATACAGGGGGGTAAGGCACATCATGAATTTGCCCGTGAGGGGTCAGAGGACGAGGGGCTCTTTCAGAAAAGGTAAAGTAGTTGGTGTCTCGAAGAAGGCGAGAGCCCAGCAGGCTGCAAAGAGCGGGAAGTGAGCACATGAGAAAGATTAGAAGGAAATACAAAAGGCCGAAAAGACCATGGGACTCGGGCAGGATAGAAGAGGAAGGGAAAATGCTCAGGGAGTTCGGTCTCAGGAGGAAGAGGGAGATATGGAGAGCGGAATCAATAGTCCGTGAATTCAGGAGGAGGGCGAGAGATTTGATCGCAGTGAAGGATGAAGAGAAAACGAAAATCCTTCTTGATAAGCTGGTCGGACTTGGTCTTATCGAGAAAGGACAAGACCTTGAACAGGTCTTGGCTCTGGGCGTGAATGATATACTCAACAGACGTTTGCAGACCCTGGTCCTCAAAAAGGGATTCGCCTCGAGTATAAAAGAGGCGAGGCAGAAGATAGCGCACGGTCATGTTCATATCGGAGGGAGGAGAACCAAATTCGCTTCTTACATAGTTCCCGTTGAGAAAGAGCGGATGATAAGGGTGGAAGGTGGTAAGAGATGAATGATGATAAATGGGGGGTCGCTCATATTTACTCTTCTGTTAACAACACTATCGTTCATATAACGGACCTTACAGGGGCGGAAACGATAGCGAGGTGTTCCGGGGGTGTGATTACTAACAGGGATAAGGACAAGGGTTCGCCCTTCCCTGCCATGAAGGCTGCAAGAAAAGTTGCTGAGGAAGCGAAGAGTAAGGGTCTGATAGGAGTTCACCTGAAGATTCGAGCGCAGGGTGGACATAAAAAGAAAATCCCCGGTCCCGGAGCGCAGCCCACGATACGCGCGCTTGTCAGGGCAGGACTGAAAATAGGAAGGATTGAGGATTCCACACCAATCCCACACGACACCACAAGGAAAGCTGGGGGCCGAGGCGGAAGGCGGGTATAATTAAATCCAAGTGATTATTTATGGCTAAAGGACACAAACCGAAAGCGGGATCAAGGGCATTCTGGCCGAGAAAGCGGGCGAAAAGGACGTACGCAAGATTCAAGCACTCGAAAGAATCGGAAAGGTTGAATAAAGCGGGGGAAACGAAACCCATCGAGTTCGGTGGCTACAAGGCGGGGATGACGCAAGTGCTTTTAACGAACACGAGGAAGGGTAGCGTAACGCAAGGTCAGGATCTTTCGAAACCGGTTTCCGTTCTTGAATGCCCACCATTATTTGTTTTCGGAATAAAGCTTTACAGGAAAGGTTCCAAGGGGCTTGAAACCTCTGGAATGGTATGGGCAAAGGATTTGAAAAAGGATATCGTGAGGAAGCTTGATATCCCTAAAAAGAAATCCGAACTCCCTGATATTGAGGGAAAACTCGGAGAAATCTCTGATGTACGCTTGCTCGTACATACACAGCCAAGGGAATCGGGTCTGGGAAAGAAAAAGCCGGAAGTGTTCGAGATCGACATCTCCGGGACCTTGGAAAACAGATGGAAGTACGCAAAGGAAAAACTGGGGAAGGAACTCGATGTGTCCGAGGTTTTCGCGGAAGGCGAATATGTTGACGTGAAGGCCGTTAGCAAAGGCAAGGGATTCCAAGGGGTAGTGAAGAGGTTCGGGGTCAGGATAAGGAGCAGGAAGAACAAGGAGAAAAGAAGGCACATAGGAACGATGGGCCCTGTCACCCCAGGAAGGGTCTTGCCCGGTGTGATTCCCCAGGCTGGACAACTCGGCCTCCAGACAAGGACGGAATATAACAAAAGATTGATAAAAATAGGGAATGCCGGCCTCGAAATAAAGGGAGGGTTTGTGAATTACGGGGAGGTCAAAAAGAACTTCGTCCTGATCGAAGGCTCTCTCCCAGGACCTAAGAAAAGATTCATTCTCTTTAGGAAATCCTTCAGGAAGACCGATGTGAAGGAACCGGTTGAAGTGAAATCCGTTTCCCTCGAATCCCAACAGTGAATTTCAAAAGATGACCTGAACTATAAATCCAAGTCATCAATCGCTAATCGTATTTTTAACCAAGAAATACAAATTAAATTCTATGAATATTTGGTATCTGATAACCCTTATAGGGGAGCCGGAGATGTGGATGGTTTCCACCGGGATTCTTCTGGTTTTATATTTATTCCTAAGGAAGAAACTGGACAATGGAAAAAAGGATGTTGTAAAAAAGGGTTTTTTCGTTTTTATAGTGAGCGTTTGGTTGACACTGGGAGTGGTCTTCGGTCTGAAAAGCGTTATAAACATCGAGAGAACCTGCATACCCTGCGAACCTCCTGTGGAGGGGTGTAATCCCTATTGTCCCAGTGACAGCACATTCCCTTCCGGGCATTCTGCAGCGATATTCGCTGTTTTCTCCTCAATTTACGTGGTCATCCGTAAGAAGTGGTTTGCCCCATTGTTCCTGATACCCTTCTTTGTGTCCATCTCCAGATATTTCCTCTTTGTCCATAACATGATCGATATCGTGTCCGGAACGGTGATAGGCGTTTTCATCCCGATAATCGTGCTCGCTCTTTATGAGAAAATCCTAGGCTTTAAATCTTAAAATCCCCCCTATACCGCCCATCTCCTTCAACTGGTTACCTTCCGTTGTATCGCTAGAAACCATCTCGACTTCTGTCCCCATCTCCTCCGCGAGTTTTATGATCTCATCAGTCAAATCCTTCTCCGCGAGTATCTCGTAAAGCTCTTGGCACTTTTCACATTTCTTTCCCTCTGCTTTCTCCCTTATCATCACCACTTCCTTTTCCTCCCCGCATTTCGGGCAATGGAGCCTTGCCTTCACCCAATCGAGGTGTTCGGAGATAATGAGTACTTCAACGCTCCCTGTTTTAAGCGTTTCTACAACTTCCTTTATTCCGTATATCGCAAGTCCTGAATCCTTTCCCAGCTCATCGAAGAACCTTCCCAGCAACTTCTTCTCCTTCATCACAGAAGCTTCCTTCAACGCTTCCTCCGACCTGTTCACGGTCTCATTCAAACCGTATTCCCCTGTATATGAGGTGTCCACAGCGGAGAGTATTTTCTTTTGAAAATCGTATCTCAGAAATTTGCCCTCGACAAATTTGTCCTTCACATAACCCGGTCCCCCTATTATCACACCCTTCAGATCCTTTAACTCGCTGAAGTGCTGAGAAGCGATATCACCTACCTTTTTCATGAAGTCATGAAGCAACCCTTCCCTAACCCTGGCGAAACGGGCCTGGCTCCAGCCCCCTTTATCCGTCTTCCCGGGGACGAGGGATTCCAGGTGCTTAAGGGATTTAACCTTTTTTCCATGCAATACCCCTACCTCAGCTTCGGATTTGTCAAGAACTATCAACCCGTATATCTCCTTCTCCCTTATCATATCCTTTAAAGGGTCAAGGACGAATTTCTGGTCGCACCAGTAAAGCCTCTGTTTTAAGGGCTCGGGAGGCTCGAGCGCGTAAATCTCGATATCCGCGACACCTTCCCTTTCCGAGATGTTCCCTGAAAAAATGACCAGACCGTTCTCAGGCGTTCGCTTATAGAGTTTCAGATGCTGAATAATCCTCTCGAGCGCGGACATCACGTTCTTCTTAACGGTCTTTGACTTTATGTTCTGGGCAGTGGATTTCTCGTTCGTGATCTGGTCCACCACATTGTTGAGGTTGTGCCCGGCAGGAATATACACAGAAACGAGCTCGGTATGCCTACCCCTAAACCCGTCTAGTTCTTCGACTAAATCTTTCAGCCTTCTCTTCCGGATATCCTCCTTCGTCATTCAAAACACCTTGTTTTAAAGTTTAGTTTTGTTTGCTTATATTTAAAAAAAGCGTATGTCATACCCTTGTCTGGAATCTAATGGAATCCTGGAATATATCGGGATTCAAGGTCAGAACTTCCTCAAACATCACGAAATTCACATCGTAATCACTCTTCTGTTTGTACTCGCTTTCGCTCGAATACT
>JAGMCY010000061.1 GCA_023128965.1 Candidatus Aenigmatarchaeota archaeon
CCATACTCAAGGAAAACGGCATAATTGTCACGAAAGGCAACATAGACCAAGTAGTGGAAGACTACAGGGAGAGGTACTCGTTTTTGTTTCAGGGACCTGATCTGCACATAATGGTCCCCACATTTCGTTGTAACATGAGATGCATCTACTGCCACTCCTTTTCAAAACCACTGAACGCGAAAGGGTGGGATATGGACAAGGATACTGCGAAATCTGTCGTGGATTTCATGTTCAAAACCACTGCGAAAGATTTCACGATTGAATTCCAAGGGGGGGATTGCTCCTTTAACTTTGATATCGTTAAATTTGTCATCGATTATGCGAGAGGTCTCGCCAGGAAGCAGGACAGAAAAGTGACAATTTCGGTTGTCACGAATCTAACGAATATTGATGATGATTTCATAAAGTTTTTGAAAGACAACATACCCATAGGTTTGTGCACATCGTTGGACGGGCCGAAAGAGGTTCATGACAAGAACAGGATATACATAGGAGGGAAGGGCACGTATGAAGATGTGACTTACTGGATAAAAAGGTTAAGGGATAAGATGAAAGGTGAAGACTTCAGGTTTCATGCCCTGACCACCGTAACGAAGTATTCGCTGGATTACGGAAAAGAGATGGTTGATGAATTCAGAAAACTTGGCTTCCATAGTTTTTGGCCAAGATTCATGAACAACCTGGGATTCGCGGAAAAAGTATGGGATAAAATAGGTTACACCGCTGAAGAATATTTGAAATTTTGGAATGAGATCCTCGATTATGTCTTGAAAATAAACAGGGGGGGTGAGGAATTCAGAGAGGTTTGGACATCCCTGGTGAGCAGCGTGATACTAGGGAAAGAGAGCACGAATATGGTGGATTTCAGATCCCCATGCGGCGCTGGCATAGGCCAGCTTCTTTACAATCACAAGGGGGATATATTCACCTGCGATGAAGCGAAGGTGCTGGACATATTCAAGCTGGGAAATGTGAAAACAAGCAAATATGAGGACATTTTCAAATCGCCAACCACAACAACCATGGTTGATGTTTCCTCCAAATTTTGCTCTTTATGTGATGCCTGTCCGTGGTTTGCCTATTGCGCTATATGCCCTGTCAACATATACACTTCCCAGGGAAGCGTTGTCCCCAAACTCCCGGAAGACATACGTTGTAAGATATTCAGGGGGATGATAAAGAAGATTTTCGAGAAGATCATTTTTTCTGAAAGGGACAGGGATATTTTTAAGTATTGGTTAAGAGGGAGAGTTTAGAATTTCAAACTTTTATAATTTTAATTTAAATATAGTATTGGGAATTGGGGGTTTATGTCCAGAAAGATTGGATTGGGGGTTTATTTCATTTTGGCTTTCATATCAATAGTTTCGTTTGCTCTGCTTTTCTTCAGGGGACCTATCATAGGTTACTTCACAGCAACGCCAGAGATTGAAGGGGTTGATGTAATAAGCGTTGCAGATTCGAAAGGAGCAACATACTTTCAGGAGGAAGTGTTCAAACCGGAATGTGAAGCTGATTTGAGGGGGGTTGTCAGCTCCATGGGAATAACATACATCGAGGATGATGTTATTGATAAGTTTTCTGAAAGGGACGAGGTAAGGGTAATAATCAACTTCAAGAGGGATATCGGAGATTTGAACCTGAATGAGGATGAATTCGAAAAGAAGCGGAAGTTCAAAAACTTCTTTTCAGGAGAATTGAAAAAAACCGGTCTTGTGAAACTTATTGATTCGCTGGGAGATGAGATAGAATCGATACAGGTGGACCAACAGCTAATTACCATGGTTGACGATGATGTTCCGAAAATCAGGACTAGTTTGGCCTGGGATTATGGATTAAGCGGGAAGGACCAGACTGTTTGCGTGATAGACACGGGGATAGATTACACCCATGAGGGCCTTTCGGATAAATACATAGGAGGGTATGATTTCGTAAATGATGATGCAGACCCGATGGACGACCACGGGCACGGAACTTATGTATCGGGCATTATATCAAACATAGCTCCTGGTGCGAAAATAATCGCTGCGAAGGCGTTGG
>JAGMCY010000062.1 GCA_023128965.1 Candidatus Aenigmatarchaeota archaeon
GATTAAAGGTTTCTGGTTCTTTGTTACGATTTCGTTAGTTTTTATTCTATCTTAGAAAGTAAAAATTCAGACCCCTCAAACCACGTCCTCTTCTTGTGGTCTGGTGTTTTTCGATAAAAATTAAAATCTTCAGTCTATCAACTTCTTATGGAAGAAGGGAAAAGTCCGAAGGATTACGCGAGGCCTGAGACTTTAAAGTATTTGGATAAAATCAAGTTGTATTGGGAGGTTGGTAAGGGAGATTCTGGTGTGAGCATGCTGCCTCAGGTTTCATTCGGTTACGGGTACTGCGGTGCCATAGCCCTTTTAAACGGCAGGGAGGGTGGTTTGTCCCATACGGATTCTGACGATGGTAACATTTTATACCATCTGGATAAGATGATCGGGGATTTTGACGTTCCGCCCGAAGAGTTGAAGGCCATCCCGATTGCCGGTAAAGGGATGGAAACCTTAAAAAGATGTTGCAAGGACCGTGGGATAAAGGTGGTTAATGAATATCAGGGTGATTGGTATTTCGATCATCTTGAGAGGATGTTTTATTACCCGAGGGACGTTCTTCTCGTCCCTTCATTAAGAGAGGTGATAATCTATACCCGTGAAGGAAAGATTCATAAACTATTCGATCCGTTTTCGGACTTTTCCGAGTCTAAGCCTTATCCGAACCTTCTGGAAAGGGAATTCTCGTTCTGGGCGTTGTAACCAAGTCCTCTCCTTATGTTCCTTGTACCTCACCTTCCCCTGTTTTCCTTTTCCACCTCCTCCAAATAATCCTTACCACCAGTGCGGTGATTGCGGAGAGGGCTGCTGAGAGGATTGCGATCAATACCGGGTTTTCCCAGAATGAGGCGGGTCTGGTGGAGCGGGTGAGGAGCGTGAGCTCTTCGGTGACGAGGACCTTGAAGGCCCGCTTGTTATCCGGGTTTGGGGAGGTTCTTGTATAGGGGTTGCCTGCGTGGGTGAACACTAGGGTGCGTTCGGCTTCGATTATCCAGATTCCGTCAGAGGTGAGTTTGAGGGTTCTTTCGAAGGTATAGGAATCGTTTATTTGGAGAGAGAAGGATTCTAGGGTTTCTTTTTCCCTTTGGATTTTTATTGTGGTGTTTTCGTAGAGGAATTCGCATGTGTCCGGGTTGTTTTGGTTGTATTCGTATGGTGGCGGGTCATAGGAGAGGAGGATGGAAAGGTTGATTATCTGGTTGAGCTCGCCCAGGTCGCTCGAATTCAGGCCCTGGATTTCGATTTTTGTGGTGGTTTGGAGGGATCTGCACTGTTCGAGGAAGTAAACGTGGAAAATTTCGAGGAACTGGGTATAATCTGGACTGGAGAGGGCGAAGCCCGCTACTGTGACTATTAAGATTAAAACTAGAGCTACGAATACGAACTTTTTGTTCGGGGACATTCAATCCAGCAGTCCTCCCTTGGCAAGGTCGATTACGACCATCAGGACGGCCGCGAATATTATAACGTTCCCCACTGTATCGAAGGGCTCCGGGAAGGTTTGGGTCAGAGCGGTGAGCTTTACCAGGCCACCTATCACCGCGGCTACCACGCCTGCGGAGGCGACCTTGTACGGGCTTCTCAGAAGTTTCGCGGCCTTGTCGAGAACTTTCGCTATTTTGTCAAGGGTTGTTGATTTGGCCATGTTTAAAATTTGTTCGAGGTCGGTTTTATTGTTATGTTTAAACATTTGTTTAAACATTTCTTCTCAGAAACCCGATTTCCTCACCGGGGTTGTCTGATTGTCGTCTCTGCGCGCAGAGCGATATATAAGCCGGCTAGCACAATTATAAATAGGTGATGTCATGTCATGTTGGGAAGAGAAACTCGGGAAGATAAAATCCATGTGCACCTCGAACTTTATCTTCTGGGTCTTTGGTAAGTTCCTTTTCGGCCTCGGTATCGGCATACTCCTGCCCGTTTATTTCGCTGGGTTTGGATGGCATATCGTGGGGTGGTTGCTCATAGCGTTCGCAATCATACTTCAGATACCGGCCTTCATTACAGTGTTCCATAAAAAAGGAACAGCCTTCCAGAAAAAAGAGAAGATTTAAATCCGGGTAGCACAATCAGGCATACGTTTAATAGAAGCCGAGAGAACATCGGCTTACTAACTCAGTTTTTATCCTTACCTATCCCTCCAGATATTTATCGAAAAAACTCGAAACCCTTCTTTCGTATTCTTGTTTTTGGGTTTGGTAGGCCCGGACGTGCGGCGTGTTCTCGACGAGCCAGAGCTCCTTCGGTTGTTTCGCTTTGTTGTACAATAACTCTGCGTCCTCTGTTTCGACAAGGCGGTCTTGGTCTCCCTGAATGATCAGGAGGGCGGAGGGGGCGATTTCGCTCACGTAATCGATGGGGAGGTTTTCGTGCATGTTCATGCCCTGTATCTGAGCAAGGAAAACTATTATGTAATCGAGAAGAGGGAGGTTTACGGCCTTTCTTATTAGTCTGTACCTGTCCGCGAAGGCGCTGTCAGCGATAACGGCTTTTATGTCGTTGGTTTGGCCGGCTGTGGTGATTGCTGTGGTTCCTCCCATGGAGAAGCCGATTACGCCTATGTTTTCTGGGTTTGTTCGGTTTTTGGCGTATTCTATCGCTGCTTTGAGGTCGTTGGGTTCGAGCCAGCCAAGGGTTGCGAGATATCCCTCGCTCTCGCCGTGGGCCCTGAAATCGAAGAGGAGGATTTCATAACCATTATTGTGGAGGAACTTTGCCGCGAAGAGGACGTCCCCCTTGTTCGCTCCGTGGCCGTGGCATACGATTACGAGCGAATTGGACTGGTTGTTCGGGATGAGCCAGCCCTTCAGTTCCAGGCCGTCAGGGGATTCGAAAGCGGCTGTTTCGTAGCTCATTCCGTAATCCGAGGGATCGAAAATCGGAGGTCTCCTTGGAGGGTGGACGATCATGTAGGACTGGAAAAACGAGAGGAACGTTATGAATATCGCGAATCCCGCCAGGATTGTGAGAGCTGTTTTGAATGTTTCCTTGCGCTTCATGGGCTTCATAATGATTGATTGTTTGTGCTTTTAAAATTAAAATCTAATCTGACCAGTTCCGCACGGCTGAAGAAAGCGTAAGGTCAACGGATTCCCGACATCCCAGAGATGTTGATAGAATGCTTCTTCGCCCAGGATTTCCTTGATTTTATCCATTTTTTTCTCGCAATGCCTGCGACCGTTCTTCCCGAGTCTGATAAGTCCCATTACTTCTTCTCCGACCGTGCGGTCATCTTGAATAGCTCCCAAAAATCTTTTACATCTTTCGGTGGCATGGAAGGGGGAATTTTAATTTTTAAGGCTGACGGGACAATATTAAAATATGTTGATTATGGCTGGATTCGTTTTCATAGTTGCGGGTTTTTTGATTGAGGGCGTGAAGATTGACCAGAAGTTGAGGGAAAGGTTGAGGGGGAATCGGGTCGTGGAAAAGGTCTCCGGGAACATAGGTATTATATTCTTCGTTGTCGGCCTGGTTTTAGTTATCGCCGGGGTTGTTGATCTGTATTACGGTTAATGGGTCCGAAGCGTCTTTTTCAGAATTCTGAGAGGCCCCTTTGTATCGGGGATTTTTGTTTTTCATTCGCTTTGTTCGCCCATTTGCAGAATTCGCAGTCTTCGCTGGGTTCGGGTTTGTCTCCCAGGAGGCATGAGGTCGCTTCGCGAAACATACGTTCGCCGCGTTTCCTGTCAACCGAGACCTTCAGGGGG
>JAGMCY010000063.1 GCA_023128965.1 Candidatus Aenigmatarchaeota archaeon
CGGGAGATCAAAGTTTTCATATAAGAAATTGCAAAAGCCGTTCCAACTTTTGGGAGGTTCCCATTCATAAACCTTTTTGTTACTCATTTCCCCGATTTTTTCAATTAATTTTATTTTTCCTTTAGAAACGGATATCGGTATCCCATCCTTCTCACAAAATTCTGCACCTTCATCATTATGAGAATGCATATATATTTTTCTTAGAACATATTGGTCTTCTTTTAAATAGACGTCGAATAAAGGGTTTCCCGGATTTCCGATCTCGTTTCCTAATTCGCGAAGTCCAAGCTCATAAAAATTTTTCCTCGCCCCATTCCACTTATGCGCGACTTTCATCTTATCAAATAAGGATTTTAAGATGGTTAGAATTATAAAGTTTTCGTTATCCTGAATTTCTGAACAGTATGTTAATTTATTTCTTATCGCCAATTACTATTATGCTGGGGTCTTGGGGGTATCTTGTCCTAGTGGTATTGCTAGTTCTGGTCTCCTTCCTCGCGGTCTCTTTTGGAATTTCTTATACAGGTGAAATCGTAAGCAGGCAGGAGTTTGAAGACACGCTGGTTTACGAATGTCCTGATCCCGAATGCGGGGAGAACGAGGAGATGGAAGAGGTAATAGAGGAGTGCAAGGACGTTCTGAAAAAATACGAAAAAAGGGTGGAAGAGCTCGAAACGGAAAGGGAGATCCTCAGGCAGAGGATAAATCTTTTTCTGGAGAACGAATGCGAGATCGGCGGGGGGAGGAAATCCATGGAGGACATCGGATATCTTGCGGACCCGGAAGGCCTGAGGAATCTGGCGGTGTTCATCGTCTCGTCTTCCAAGAAGGACTCTGTGACATCGCTTTACGAATACGTGAGGATGAACATAAAATTCGTGGACGATCCCGAGAGCGAATACGTCGCATCGCCCTGCGAGACAGTCCTTTCCGGGGGCGGCGATTGTGAGGATCACGCGATACTGCTCGCCTCGCTTCTCGAGGCTGTGGGAGTCGATTCCAGGATTATATGGATCCCCGGGGAGCACACGTTCGTGGGGATCGCAACAGAAGGGAAAGTCGATGGGCTTTGCGAAGACGCGTTGTGGTTCGACGGGAACGGGGAAAAGGTATTAATCGCCGACACGACCTTCAGCAACTGTATTGGAAGGGTAAACGGGGATTATGTGGATTCCGAAGGAACCGGGTGGGAATGGAAGAAGAAGCCTGTTATCTTTGATGTTTAGGTTATCCGGAAACTATCAGCTTTGTTTCTTCTTCCGTGAACTCCATTCCTTCCTGATCTTCTTTTTTCATTCTGGAGAGGATGATCTTCAGATAGGGGAGGTAGTAATTCTTTATAATCTTCTCGGAGCTGTGGGTGTAGGGAACGAGTTTCGCGAATACGGAAGACATTTCAGCTCTTTTTCTTTTCAGCCGGGAGAGCATCAGGAACCTGTCAGGGGGTTTGTACTGAATGAAAGATTTCGAAGACTCGCCTGCCAGGGAGATGCCGGCAAGGGTATCTATCATGTAAAGCTTGAACCTCCAGTTCTGCTGCTCCAAAACCCTCTGCCGGAACACGTCCGCCTTCGAGAGGATATCATACGCCTTCGCCAGCGAACCGGGGCCGGTGAATTCCTGGTGCAGGTTGTTCTCCACCCACCAGAATATCTCGTCCGGATCCTTGTCGCAATTCCTTATCGCCTTTTTCGCGGCGTTGATGTTCTTCGACCTGAAAATTGTCGGAAGTATCGAAAATATGTTGGTCTCCCTTTCCCTGAACCCGAGGGATTCGAGGTCCTTTTCCGATATCTCCTCCTTTCCTTCACATAGCATCTGGAGATCGGTTATCGCGGAGCGGATGTCCCCCGAGGACCAGCGGGCGAGGTTTTTGATTACGCTCTCATCCGCCTTTACCCCCTCTTTTTCGCATATCTCTTTCAATCGTTTTTCAATCGATTTCACGTTCACCTTGGAAAGCCTTACGAGTTTCGCGTGCACCCTTAACGGCCGGAGCTTCGAAATATAAGGGTTGTTTGCGGTGACTATTATGGGGAATTTGGATTCCTTTATAATCTTGACTATCGCCCCGATCCCTCCGCGATCACCCGAGGAAATCCCGTCCACCTCGTCTATGAGTATCAGCTTCCCGGAATGGAAAAGCGAGAGGTTCTTCGAACTCTCCGAGAGCGAATTTTCTATCGCTTCCGAGTTCCTCTTCTCCGAGGCGTTGACCTGAAGGAGCATCCATTTCCTTTCGTTGGCTATAACTTCCGGTATTAACGTTTTCCCGGTCCCGGGCGGGCCGTGGAGAAAAAGAGCTTTGCCCGGCTTCCACGTCTCTATCCAGTTTGTCATCTCCGTGATCGCGGAGCCCTGGCTGAGGATTTCTTTCGTGTTTTTCGGCTTGTGCTTTTCGGTCCAGAGATCCATAGAATTCACGGAATATTATTAATACTATATAATAAAAATAACTATATGGCCCTTAAATTCTACAACACGCTGACGAGGAGAAAGGACGAGTTCAAGCCGTTAAAAAAAGGACTCGTTTGTATATACTCATGCGGACCGACAGTTTACGATTACC
>JAGMCY010000064.1 GCA_023128965.1 Candidatus Aenigmatarchaeota archaeon
AGCGTATCGTTTATCAAGAGTGTTCCTGCCTTCACACTGAACGATATCGGGATTCGCAGAATCCATTCTGTGGGTTTGTAGTAATCAACGAACCCTTCATAAGTTCCCTTTGAGATGTTAGTTGAAGGCAATGTTATCTGGAGGGAGACGTTCTTGCTGGAATTATCCGAGCCGGTGCTTGAATTGAAATCGAAACCAGCTGAGGGGTAATCAGAACTCACCCATACCGAGGAATCGTACCAGACGTGAACGGTGATGTTGTACTTGTCATCGCTTATCCCTGAGACATTCCCGACCGTTAGTTTCCAAAGGCCGTCGTTGTCAGTGTTTATGGTCCCTGAATAAAGGACGTTCTCCTCCTGTGTCGTATTGGTCTTGTTGCCCGTTTTGTATTTTTCCGAACTGTTCCCTTTGAAATTCCCGTTCGAATCATTGAGCGAGATGTACCAGCGCGTTCCCCCGGTCCATTCTATCTTCGTCTTCACCTTTTCGGCGAAGTGGGGGACAAGGAAATAGTAATCGCCGGTCACGTTTTTCGAATTCCAGGTCTCAACCCTGTAAACTTCCGAACGTTCTTTAACCCCCGTCCAAACCTTCGTATCGATATTCGAAAGGGTTATGTTCAGTCGGTTGGACTCGTTGTTCTCAGGATCGAGTCCCCCGAAATCATGTGATGAGATCTCCTGGTTCGGGTTGCTCGCATTCGTTACGTTGAGCGTGGTGAAGTACATGTTCGCCACGTAATTCTGGTCGGAGCTCACATTACCCCATATCGAGATTTCCCACATGTCAGGGGTCTCGGGCAGCTTCCTGTATATCTCCTCCTTTGAGTAGTTTTCAACCGACCTCGCGAGTAGGTTGCCAGAGGAATCGAAAAGGTAAAGGTCTACGTCTTTGGTGTAATCACCCCAGGAAAGGTTAATGGTCACTCCGGTCAGGTTTTCAGCAAGACTCGTGTTGAAATAATATTTGTGAATGATGTTCGTGTTCGCCGCCAGCGTGCCCTTCACGAAAGCTTTGCTGTTAGTCTCGTTGAACGTGTTGCTCGAGCTGATGGGTATGTTCACCGAGGCGTTGGGTTGAGCGTAATCGCTTGTTCCGTTCTGGGTGACGTTGTAATACCCGAAGTAGTAGCCTGGCGGGCAGTATTGATAGGCTGTTAGGCTGTAGAAGGTTTCATTTGTTTCGTTCATGAGGTCGGTCACGTTCGTGTAGGTCCCGCTCGAAACATTCCGGACAACGAACGCCATCCCGTTCGTGAAGCAGATATCTATCTTGGCTGAATCGTAGCCGTCATAATTGCTTGCGCTGTACTTGTCTCCATCGAAATACTGAGGCTGTATGGCATTGCTGGTATTGTGTATCCTGAAAAAGGTGTCGTTCACATTCGAGGTGATATTTATGGAACCCGCAGTCCAGTTGATTGAGACGTTGTCGGGGGTGACGGTGAAGTTCCCCCCGCTGCTCGTCACGGCTGACCCGGGAAAGAACAAAAATGCGGAGATAACAAAAATTAAAACTATCCCGATTAAAAAGT
>JAGMCY010000065.1 GCA_023128965.1 Candidatus Aenigmatarchaeota archaeon
TGGTACACAAAAGACGGAACAACCCCGCCCGTTTTGACAGTGAATTACGACGATTCCCAGAACCCCAATGCCTCGCTCGGGACGAACCCCACGGCAGATTATTCGAATGGCGGGACATTCACTTTCGATTTGAGGTGTTCGGACAACGATGAGGTTGACACTCTCCAGCTCTGGGGTAACTGGAGCGGTGGCTGGTCGGCGAAGGAGACAAACTCGAGCCCTGCCAACAACACTTTCTGGAACGTCACGGTGAGCGGCATCGCTGAAGGAAGCTGGAAATGGGGCGTCTACTGCAACGACACTGCTGGTAACAACGACTGGAGCGACACGAACAGGACTTTCACGAGCAACCTGGGACCCAAACCAACCAACATTGCGGTGACGCCACAAAAGGCCAAGAACGCAACTACTGTAAACATATCCGCCACGGTCACAGACAGCGACGGGGTTTCAGTGGTCAGGGCGATGGTTGACTACCCGAACGGAACCTTCTGGCAGAACGTGACCATGACCAAAACAGGTGACGTATACTGGAATAACACTGTAACAGCAAATTTCGACATGCCGGACAGGTACAACGTGACAATCTGGACGAACGACAGCGGGGGCAGGGTGAACTCCACCGAAAAAACCTGGTTCGTCCCTTATTTGAACCTCAGCGATGAGCAGGAGATAACGATTAACGGGAGCTTCACGGACTGGTCGGGCGTGACGGTCGTGACGGACAACGGGGCGGATGCAGCTGGCGGAGGAGCGGTTGATAACGAGTTGTTGCTCAGTGGCTTGAATAATGATGATGGCAACATAACCATTTTCTCTTATAATTCTTCAAGCGGGCAGTATGAGGTTGTTTGGACGAATGACAGTACTGATATAACTTCTGGTTATCCTGGCGGTGAGATTGGTGATGTAACACACGATGGAGTTAATGATTTTGTCCTCAGCAGGAAGACGACTAGTAGTGGTACCAACTATCTGGAGGTCTGGAGCTATAACTCCTCATCCCAGGGGTGGTACAGGGTTGCGAGAGAGACTATCGGTACTGGCACTGAGCAAATGTATATCGGTGATATCGGTGACTTTGATAACGATACCAGGAATGAGATTCTCATTGCGAATAGGTTTAGTAGTAGTATTGAGATTTGGGGCAATGACACCGTTAACGCCACGGGTTTCAGTCTGAACGCCACTGTCAGGGATTGCGGCGCTGAGGATGTGCAGTATAATCCTGCCGGAGGGGATTTGAACAACAACGGCATTCCCGAGATTGTTTTTAAGTGTCGCACAGGGAGTGATATTTACATTTACGAATGGAACGGGACTGGTTACGGGCTTAATGCGACTCTTGGTTCGCCTCTGAACAAGGCTGGTGATAATCCTATGGTTTGGGATGACGCTGAATGCGGTGACGTCAACAGGGATAGTGTTGACGACTGTGTTTTCTGCGGCAATTCCGGCAGGAGTCATGTGCTTACCTATTCAGGCGGCAGTTATTCTATCGCTTTCAACTCCTCAGTGACTCCTGGTGCTGTGAATATGACACAGACCTGCAGTGTTGGTGATATCACGAATGACGGCTGGCCTGACTGGTTTGATGTCAGCGAGTCTGGTATTCGCGTGTTCTCTCACAACGGAACGGATTACGTGAACATCTGGAACAGCTCTTATTTAGGGGCTCCGGACCCCATAACTAGTTTCGTTGGCGATTCTGACAATGATGGTAAGGGCGAGTTCTTGATTAACAACTATAATACGGACAAGATAATGTTTTACGAGAACGATAGCGTGAACGCAACGAGCTTCAACAACACGTTCAACTGGAGCGATTCGGAAATTAGTTCTAACTTAATCATCGGTAACCTTAACCCGTACAACGATGACATGGGTGTGGACTGTAATGACAGCGATGCTTCTATACATCCTGGGGCTCTTGATGTTTGTGGTGATGGGGTTGACCAGGATTGTGACGGTAATGATACTGTCTGTAACTGTGTTGATAACGACAACGACACTTACTACGGATACGACAAAATTTACTGCCCGACCGGGAACGACTGCAACGACAATAATGCTTCCATAAACCCTGGAGCAGAAGAGATATGTGGTGACGGGGTTGACAACAACTGCGATGGAACGATAGACGAGGGCTGCGAGGTTTGCGGTGATGGTTACTGCGCCGGCAGCGACCTTGGAGAGGACTGCTTCACATGCCCTGATGATTGCCTCTGTGTAGGGCTGACCTGTTCAAAGGCCTGTTGCGGTGACGGGACTTGCAATGGTCCATGGGAGAACGCTGACAAGTGTCCTGTTGATTGTTCCTGAAGGAATTTTATTTTATAATTTGAATAAAGTAAAATACCCTTTTCTTTTATCCCATATCAGGTTCCTCTTCCTCAGTATCTTCCAATAACATATGAAGGCGACTTGCAAACCGAAGTGACAATACTGCTTTACCATCAATATAGGAAACAGGCGTCCAGTAGTGACCGCAAGTTTCTAAACGTGGCCCTTCGTACATCTTGTCGGGTTCAAAAAGCATATATTCGGGATTGGTAACCCAAAACACACGTCTGTCCTTTATGGCTAACGTAACTGTTTTAAGAAATTCTTCACTTATGCACCTGTCTCCGACATCTCTGAAGTGCGTTGAATTGTATTCATAGACCCTGTGTATTACAATCGATTGGCTTCCGGGTTTTTTTATGGCAACAACATCCCCTAAACCATAGGTTTCTGAAGGGACAACAACCACCAAGTCTCCTGTTCGGATCCCATACCTGAAAGGCAGGTCTTTGGGTTCTATGCCCTTGTTCTTCCAGAATGATTCGAAGGTGGACTGGTTCCCTTCAAAATGACCCATGCTGCCCGTACTAATCACAAACGACCTGACACCAACGATTGGAAAGATGTAGGGGAGCAGGAAGTATAGGACTATTATAAATGAAACGGCAAAAGCAACTTCCACTTTTTTAATTTTTTTCATACCACTATTATGACCTTTCTGTTTAAAATAATTTAGGTAATTGACAAGAAAAAATTTGTTAAACATAACTGAATTTCGACAGAATATCCTCAAAATCTTCTAGCGAGACCGTCCCCCTGATCATCAGGCCGTTTATGAAGAAAGTAGGCGTCCCCGAAACATCTAGTCTCTTGCCCTCATCATAATCATTCTCTACTTGCGTACGATACTTATGTTGTCCAAGGCAGTTCAAAAAGGTATTCTCATCAAGCCCGAGTTCCTTCGCATATCTGACAAAAGCCGTATTTCCCTCTTGGCTCCACTCTTCTCCCCTTTCAAGAATAAGGGGAACGTAAGACCAAAATTTCCCCTGCTCATTCGCGCAGAGAGAAGCCTCTGCTGCACTATGTGTTCCTTCTTTTAGAGGGAATTGTTTGTAGACAAGTCTCACCTTTCCGATGTCTATGTATTCTGATTTCAATTGAGAATATATCTCGTCAAAGAACTGTTTTGTGTAACCACACTGGTAATCGCCAAACACAACGAAAGTAACAGGGGCGTCACTTCGACCGAGGGTTGGATCGGATTCTGAGATTTGAACAAAATTGCCTGAGCCGAACCTGCCTGCGAATACGAAAAACAGAATGGCAACCAATATCAGCAACGTCAGCAAACCATACGACATCTTAGATTTAAATTTCATTTAACTCACCCCTCACGTTACCGTCGGTGCGACCAAGTACACAATAACGGCTATAAACAATGCGATAACGGATGTTAAGTAACGGATTCTCCTCTTATGTTTTTTTGTTGCCCAATACGCCAAACTCGGAAGCAACAAAAACCAAATGGGTAGGAACGCCCCCTTCCTGACAAGCACATCGAAGTAGTAAATTGCCTGAAGACCGTATACGTAAGAAGGAAAGACTGAACGGGCGTTCAGCAAACCTAAGACAAAAATTATGATGGACGCAACCCCCAGTATTTTCAGCGCATCCTCGATCTTCACAAAGGAGGTAAGGAAGTTTTTAACCCCACTCTTAGTTAATCTTCCGTATTCCTTCTTAACACTGACGTAAGTTTCGAGCGTAACGACAATAACTAAAAATAATGCGAAAAACACGACAACTGGAAGGACAGGATTGAATTCTGAAGATCCCAGCTCCCTTTCAGGGGATTGAGGCATAGCCTCTGCAAAGCTGCCCAACTCCATAACAAGGTTCCTGTAATTCTTGTCATATACCACAACCCCCCCTTCACGAACACCTGCATAGAGGTAATTGTTGTCAACCTCCAGTTCTTGTGGCGAGTATTCCATATGCAAAACAGATCCGGCCGGCTCCCCATCCATTGTCCATATCTTCACGCTCTTTTCCATATAACGCGAACTGAAGATGTATTGTCCATCAGTTACTAGTGCTCCAACATCACCGGTATGCGCCTCTACCTCCTTGACCAGCGAATCCGTATTCAGATCCCATATCCTTATCTTTCCGTTAACGTGACCCGTGTAAACTTTGTTACCGTGAACGACCATTTTCCAGACAACATAGCCTTCATTTCTTGCAGTTCGCCATTCAGTATGAGTCGTCAAGTTCTTGACCAAGACCATTGTATGCTTATCCCAGACCTTGACAGACCCGTCCCCTGAAGCGGAATATAGATAGCGACCATCCAGAACTAACGCATTGACGGGAAGCTTGTGTTCCTCAATTACCTTGACGAGGGACCAGTCCTGCGTATCCCAAATGCGAATTACGTTGTCGTGTGAACCGGCATATAGGAATTTTGAATCTTCATCAATAGCAATCGAGGATACCATAGACGCAGGCGATGCGTTAATCTCTTCCAAAATCTGACCATCTAAGTCCAGCACGAGCACCCTACCGTCCTCAGAACCAACATAAAAGTTAGTTCCGTCCATCTCAAAGCTCCACAATTTGATGTTCGTCAGAAATCTTTCAATAAGGGAACCTGAAGATTTGTTCCACACTTCAAGCGTCCCGTCTTTGTGAGCGACATAGAGAAGCTCCCCATCCGACTTTAGAGAGGCGGGAAACCCTAAAACAGGGAGTGCTAGAACTGCAAAAAACACTACAAACGATAAAAGAAACTTTCTGAGGTTGGAATTTTTTATCATAAGTTTTTGTAATCTTCGGTATATTTAAAACTTTACGTGACCGGAATTTTTTATCATAGGTTATTTTTACAATCCAACCTTGAAGACGTTTAAACATTTTTAAAAGTGTATATTTGAAAAGGTTTAAATTAAGTTAAATAAATTTTTTTAATAAACAATTTTAAAAATTGTTAAAACACCCGAAAATTCTTAGTTATTCTAAACTATATTTTCCACCATAAAAATTCATTTAAAAGGAAGAATGTTATTAAACTTTATGAGAGCGAGAATTTTGTTTCTGGCTAGTATCTTAGTGGCTTTATCAGGAATGCTAGTGGTACCAGGGATGGCGGAAGTGAAGAAAGCGAGTGCGTGTCCGGACAATGTCGTATGTGTCATACCTCCATCAGGATCACACGGCTTTCCTCAGCAGGCCGACATACGAAGGGTTTGCACGTATGACTGCGATTACTGCTGTGAATACTGGTGTTGGAACGTAGCGGATGCTGAGTTCGCAGTGGGGTCCAACCAGTGCTATTGTACAGTGGCTGGACAGCATTCGAAATGTGGGTCGGAGCCCCAGCCGTAAGCTAGCAGGAAACTAAAGGTAATCTGCATTGCGCAGAAAAAACCTCTTTTTCTTTTTATTTTTTATGATTTGAGCGGGAAGTGTGAAGATAAACACCAAAAGTATTTATATTTTTGTTATTCAATATTCAGATTATGCCGAAGGAAAGGATAGAGGTCATGGTTGAAGGCGGGAAGGCGAGCGCTTCGCCTGACTTTCCCGGTTATTTCTTTGGGAACTGAACAGATTGAACAAGTTTTTGTCTAAATAAATAGACAATAATGTTTAAATACTTATACACATATATAATAAATTAGACAAATATGTCAGGGGTTTTGGACTTGTTCAAATCGGGAAGCGCGATTGGTCTGCTGGAGATGTTTTTATCAAACCCCGAAAGCGAGTTTTACCAGAGCGAAATCGCCCGGAAATCAGACCTGTCGAGAGCCACATCGCTGAAGTGGCTGGGCAGGCTGGTGGAACTGAACATGCTGCTCAGCTCAAGGAGGGCGAAAACTGTTTTTTATGAGCTGAATCTTGAGAATCCCGTGGTCAGGCAGCTTAAAATACTGCTGAATGTCTCGAAAATTTACGGGTGTCTGAATGAGCTGGGGGATTCAAGGGTAGAAGTCTATCTTTACGGTTCTGTTGCAAGGGGGGAGGATGTGAGCGAAAGCGATGTGGACATTTTAATTTTAGGCAGGCTGGATTCCAGCAAGAAGGCAAGGTTTGCGGAGAGGGCGGAAAAGGCGACCGGAAAGGAGGTTAAATTGCTCGTGATTACCCCGGTCGAGTATTCAAGTCTCATAAGGAAGGACAGGATATTCTACGAGAACATGGAAAAAAACAAGATAAGGTTGTTGTGATGGACGTAAAAAAATGCCTCGAGAAGGGTTTTCTGAAAAGGGTGAAACCGGACAAAATGGAAATAAAAAAGGAACTGAGCGAATCAAAGAATGATATGGAGGATGCAAAAAATTCCCTGAAAAACGGGAAATACAAGTGGGCAATAATCCAGGCGTATTATTCCATGTTTCATAGCGCAAGAACCGTTCTAGTGTCCAATGGCTACAGGGAGCGCAAACACTTCGCGATAACCATCGTGCTGGAACATCTGGTAAGGAGCAAGAAACTCGAGTCATATTTCGTGGATGATTTCAAGGCCGCCATATTCGCGAGGGAGGAGGCTGATTATTCCTCAGTCTATTCCAAGGAAAGGGCGGAACAGATACTGACAGCAGCGGAGGAATTTGCTGATAGGATGGAAAAACTGGTATCCTTCTAGAGAACCAAAAAAAGCATTTATATATAACTGTTCAATATTC
>JAGMCY010000066.1 GCA_023128965.1 Candidatus Aenigmatarchaeota archaeon
TGGCTCGTCAAATGTCGCGGTTTCGCTGAAAGCCATTCTCTTACATTTTTCTTCGCCGCGTACCAGAGGCATTAATGAAATTCCCCTTATGCCCGGAAGGTTCGGATCCTTTCCAATCCCAAGAACCTCCAAGATGGTGGGCATTATGTCTATCGTTCTTACTACATTTTTTATTTTCTTTGTGGGGAATATACCTTTTTTCAGCGCTATCAGAAAGGTTTTTATAGAGTAGTCATAGCAGTATACCCCATACCTTCTCTCGCCGAATTTTTCACCTATTCCAGTACCGTGATCTGAAAGTATGAGTATTATTGAGTCATCAAACAGTTCCTGTCTCTTTATTGCTTTTATTATATTCCCAAGATACTCATCGGCCTCCTGCGTATACTCGTCAAACTTTTCAGAGTTCCCCTTCATGTTCATGTAATAGCGTTCATCGTACTCGCCGTCATATTTGTCCATTACATCCTTGGTTGTTCTCGCGTGTATGTAACTGTAATGGAGGAAGAGAAAGAAATTTTTCCCTCCCCCATATATGTTTTTCATTTCCCTTACCATATTGGTATGCAACTGTGTAAGATCATCAGTGTATTCATTGTGTATGGTAAGTTCATCAAATCCTTGGTTAGGTGCGGCGAGTTCATTTATGAAATCTCCTCTAGTGTAGTAGCCGACGTTTTTCAGGTATTCCGTTATCGTTTTGTACTTATCTGACCTGAAATCTTTACTTGACCAGTAATTGTTCACACCGCTCTCTGATCCGTATGTCCCTGAGAATATGGCGTACATGGATGCTATGGTGGATGGGGCGTACGTTATCATATTCGAGAATAGTATTCCCCTAGAAGAGAGGTTTTTCAGGGTTTTGAAATTACACATCCTATCCGCCCTTGCACCATCTAACATTATCACTATCACATTTGGTCTCTTCATCTTACCCCTCAGCTTATATAACCGAGACCCCTGAGCCTTTTTTTTATTTTCTCCTCGTCCTCCTCCGAAAAGGCCGTGGTTTTCTTTGGGGCTTCAGTGCTCGATATTATCTGCCTCAGAACATAGGTCACATAACTGGAAAGGGAATTGAACCCCGTCTCCTCTATTCTTTCCTCTATCTTCCGGGCAAGCGTTACGGGTATTGATATCGTGGTATATTTTGTCTTCTTCATGTTCATCACATTATTGTATTTTATTATATTTAATTAAAATATAAGGGTTATTTAAAGCTTTATGTGTTTCAACGTCTCTTTTATCTGCTCTTTTTCCATTTTTGTTTTATCGATCCTTTTAGTAGAAGGTGTTTTTCGTATTTTCCTTTTCCTGAATTTGAAATCGTCATTGAAAATTTCCTTGATGACATTACCATCCATGTCATCCGGTTTTGGTATACCAAAGAAATGAAGTATGGTAGGGGCCATATCCAAAAGTTTTGCCCCATCGATTTCCGTACCACTTTTGAAATATGATCCGAGTGCCATCAAAATTCCGCTGATGGCTGACGGGTAATGTTCCCCGTCCTTATATTTCTTCTTCCTGAATCTTCTGCTGAAAATTTTACCGACAATAACCCCGTTTGGTTCATAATCGTGATTCGGCAGAAATATTATTTCAGGAAGTTCGTCAAGGCATTTCCCGGAAAATACTTCCTCCCTTTTCCAGGCGTCATCTATAACGGGCTTGCCCTTATGCCGAAGAGCCCTGAGTTTTCTTATTATATCATTTTTTACCATTTCCTTCTCTTTGTCGTTCATATCCGATCTCAGGCGTATAGCCCAGATCTGATCCATGGATGCCTGTGTTTTTTTCCAGTCAACACCCCTTATTTTTTGCCATGTCTTATCCATTTTGGTCAGCGATTCTGGGTGAACATCAATTTCTTTCGACTGCACTTTGGTTTTAGTGGGATTCCTTTTCATGAAAACCGAGAAAAATTTATTGTATATCTTTTTCGGGAGGTATTTCCTCAAGAGTAGGTAAAACCTATAGAAGAGGAAGGTTTTTTCGGGACTCCATCTGAGTTTCAGGTAATTGTTCTTTCTGAGCCA
>JAGMCY010000067.1 GCA_023128965.1 Candidatus Aenigmatarchaeota archaeon
CAAGGGCCTGGGCGAAATGAACCCCAGCCAGCTGTGGTCGACCACGATGGACCCGGAGGAAAGGATTTTGTTACAGGTCACGCTTGAGGACGCTGTTGAAGCGGATAGGATATTCACAACGCTCATGGGAGACAAGGTTGAGCCGAGAAAGGAATTCATATACAAGAACGCGAAGTTCGTAAAGAACCTAGATGTGTGATATGTATGACTAAGAAGAAGCCTGTTGAAAAGGCAAGGACAAATGAGAATAATGTTAAAGAACGGGTAATCGAGGACGAGATGAAGCAGAGTTACCTCGATTACTCCATGTCCGTGATTGTGGGGAGAGCGTTACCGGATGTGAAGGACGGGCTGAAACCCGTGCACAGAAGAATTCTCTACGCTATGCATGATATGGGGATGTTCCATTCCAAACCGTACAAGAAGTGCGCAAGGATCGTTGGCGAGGTTCTGGGCAAATACCACCCGCACGGAGATCAGGCTGTGTACGACGCGCTCGTTCGCATGGTTCAGTCCTTTTCCTTGCGCTATCCCTTGATCGAGGGCCAGGGGAATTTTGGATGTTTTACAGGAGATACAAAGGTGAAATTAACCGATGGGAGGAACTTGTCTTTCAAGGAACTGATTAAAGAATGGAAACAGGGTAAAAAGAATTACACTTATACGGTGAATTCTGACGGGATTATCGAAATTGCGGAAATAAAAAACCCTAGATTGACGAAACGAAAAGAAAAGATTATTAAGGTTACTTTCGACAACGGGGAAGAAATTAAATGTACACTGGATCATCGCTTTATGTTAAGAAGTGGTCAGTTTAGAGAAGCGCAGAAATTGAAAGCAGGAGATTCTTTAATGCCTATTCATTTAAGAACATCAACCGAAAAAGATAACATAAAACCGGAGCTGGTCGGATATCAAATGGTTTACCAGCCAAAAACAAATGAATGGGTGGGAGCCCATATACTCGCGGATAAATGGAATATACAACATGGTGTATACACAAAAAGTACAGGGAGAATAAGACATCATCTCGATTTCAATAAATTGAACAACAATCCCGATAATGTTAAGAAAATGCATTGGGCTGATCATTGGAAGTTACATGCAGAACATGCCTCGAATTTACATAAAAGCCCGGAATACCGGAAGAAACTTGCCGATGGGAGACGAAAGTTCTGGTCAAATAAAAAGAACAGGGAAAAGGCTGCCAAAAGACTTTCTGAAAGAAATAGAAAAAACTGGCGGAATCCTGATTATCGGAATCGTATGAGGAAATCTTTAAGAAAGGTCAACATCGAATATATGAAAAAACATCCAGAGGTGAGAGAAAAAAGTCGCAAAAGATTGAAGGAATTGTGGAATAATGAACAATACAAAAAGAAAATGAGCGCATTAAAATCTGCGGAAATGAAAGAAAGATGGAGAAAGAACGATCCCCTGCTGAGAAAATTCACTTCGGAGGAATCCAAAAAAATATGGACAAGGGAAGGGCACATAGAGCTTATTTCTAAGAAAATGAAAGACCGTTGGAAGGACGAAAGATACAGAGAAAAGATGAGCAAAGAATCGAAGAAACGCTGGAAAGATGAAAAATACAGGGCTAAATTCCCTCCGGATCACTTCAGTAAGAATGCCAGAAAGTTATGGGAAAAGGAAGGAGTGAGAGAATTTCATCGTAAAAAAGCTGCTGCTCAATGGCAAAAATCAGGATTTCGAGAAAAATTTATCGAGGGAGTAAAAACCCGGAATTTGCAGCGTTTGAGAGAAGATTCTGACTATATGAAAAAACTAGCAAAAAAGGCAGGAGTTGTGCTTAGTCAAAAATGGCTGGACCCTTCTTATAAAGAAAAGGTAATGAGGAGTAAAATATTGAGGTTTGTTAATCTCCTAACAAAGAAATACCCAGAGGTAACTCCTCTAATCTATGAAAGGGGAAGATATAATAATTTCATTCCACGAGTTGAAACCGCTTTACGATATTTTGATAATTTCCCAGAAATTGTTGAAAGGGCCAAGGTCTATAACCATACAATTGTTAGGACTGAAATTCTTCGGGGAAGAGAAGACGTCTATGACTTGACAATAGAAGGAACTCACAATTTCGCCTTGGCATCAGGAATCTTTGTTCACAACTCTATAGACGGGGATTCTGCAGCAGCGATGAGGTATACAGAATCGCGTATGGCGAAGATTTCTGAGGAATTACTGAAGGACATAGAGAAGGAAACAATCGGGTTCAGACCTAATTTCGACGGGTCCCTGAAAGAACCGGTCATCCTTCCGGCCAAAATCCCGAACCTTCTTGTTAACGGCTCCTCGGGTATCGCTGTCGGAATGGCGACAAATATCCCCCCGCACAATCTGAATGAGGTAGTGGATGGTGTGACCGCGATGATTGAAAACCCGAAAATAACAATAGAGGAACTCATGAATCATGTTAAAGGTCCTGACTTTCCGACAGGGGGGTTGATAATAGGAAAGCCCGGGATTGTGCAGGCCTACAGCACGGGAAGGGGGTCGATAACTGTAAGGAGCATGGTGGAGCTTGCGAAAAGAACGGACGGTAAGGAGAGGATCATTGTGAAGGAGCTTCCCTACCAGGTTAACAAGGCGAGGCTTATTGAGAGTATAGCGGATCTCGTTCGCGAGAAAAGGATAAGGGGCATCACGAATCTCCGGGACGAGTCGGATAAAGAGGGGATGAGGATCATAATCGATGTTTCCAGGAACGTTCCCGCGGATGTTGTTCTGAACAACCTGTACAAACATACGCAGTTACAAACAACTTTCGGTGTGAATTTGCTCGCCCTCGTGGACAACCAGCCAAGGGTTCTTACTCTGAAACAAATGGTCGAGGAGTTCATAAAGCACAGGAAGGATGTCGTGACGAGGAAGACGAGGTTCGAGTTGGGGAGGGCGAAGGAAAGGGCTCACGTGCTCGAGGGGTTGATTATCGCGCTGGACAGGATTGACCCTGTTATTAAAACCATAAAATCCTCGAAAACCGTTGACTTCGCGAGGAAACGGTTGATTTCGAGGTTCAGGCTTTCCACAAAACAGGCGCAGGCGATACTTGACATGCGTTTGCAGAAGCTCGCTTCCCTTGAGCAGAAAAAGGTCAGGGACGAGCATAAGGATTTATTGAAAATGATCGATGAGCTGAAAGACATCCTGCGTCATGAAAGCAAGATTTACGGGATAATTAAAAAGGAAATGGAAGATGTTAAGAAGAAGTACGGGGATTCGAGAAGGACTGAGATAGTGGACATAGGGGAAGGGGTTGAAGATCTTGAGGACGACAGGTTGATAAAGGAGGAGGATGTTGTGATCACGTTTTCGAAGGATGATTATGTAAAGAGAATCCCACTGGAAGAATACAAAAGGCAGAGGAGAGGGGGAAAGGGGATTATAGGGACAAGAACGAAGGAAGGGGACGTTGTGAAAGAAATGTACGTCACGAACACGCATGATTACTTACTTTGCTTCACGAACAGGGGAAAGGTTTACTGGATTAAGGCTTATCGCATCCCAGAAGTGGGGAGGTACGCGAAGGGAAGGCCGATAGTGAACCTGCTCAGGGTGGAAAAGGGGGAAAGGGTGAGGGATATAATACCCGTAAAGAAATTCGAGGAAGGTAAATACATATTCTTCGCCACGAAAAAGGGATCGGTTAAGAAGACCCCGCTACTCGAATACAGCAGACCGCTTTCATGCGGGATTCGAGCCATAAGGCTGAGGGAGGATGACGATCTCGTGGAGGCGAGGCTGACAGATGGGAACAGGGAAATAGTCATAGGGACGAAATTGGGGCTAGCTATTAAATTTAATGAAAAGCGCGTAAGGCCTAGTGGTAGAAACACAATGGGAGTTATAGGAATGAGATTCAAGAAAAAAGATGATAAAGTTATTGGTATCTGTAAAGTTGAAGAGGGAGGTTTCTTGTTTGCGACTACTGAAAATGGTTTTGGAAAAAGAACTAAATTTGAATCATATAGGTTGACAAATAGAGGAGGAAAGGGGGTTATTAATCTGAAGATTACCAGTAAAACTGGTGATGTGATTGGAATAACACCGTTAAAAGAAGATGATGAAATCATGTTTATATCGAAAAATGGGATGATCACAAGAACCGTTGCAAAACAGATCAGGGAAACCGGGAGAAGCGCTTCGGGCGTGTATGTGATGAGGTTAAACGAAGGGGATAAGCTGGTTTCTTTCGCGAGGATAAAGGAAGGGGAGTGAATTAGTTTTTTAAGCCGGAAATTAACCATAAACCATGGTCAAGGTCGAATTTTGTCTTTTTGATATAGACTACGTTCTTGAAGACGGGAAGCCCGTTGTGAGGCTCTGGGGCAAGACGAAGAAAGGGGAGAGTATACTAGCGGAAGACAGGAATTTTGAGCCGTATTTTTACGCGGAGGTTGAGAAGGAGTATCTGAAGACGAACGAGCTTGATAACTTCAAGCGGCGGATCAGGGAACTCAAGGATTTCGGGGAGAAGGTCAAAAACATCGAGATGGTTGAGAAGAGGTATCTGGGGGAGAGGAAGACCTTCCTGAGGCTGATCCTTTCAAACCCCAGGGATATCCCGGACCTCAGGGAAATCATAAAGGACTGGAGGGGGATAAAAAACATCTATGAATATGACATTTCGTTTTATCGGCGTTACCTGATAGACAAGGGTCTGATCCCTATGGGCTGGGTTTCGGTTGAAGGGGAAGAGGAGAAAAGCGAGTTAGCGGTGGATCAGGTTTTTGGGGTAGGGGAAATCGAGCGTTCAGAGGGGGAATATCCTAAATTCAGGGTAATGGCGATCGATATAGAGATGTGCAATGAGGAGATAATCATGATATCAATGGTTTCAAAGGGTTTCAGGAAGGTCTTGACGTACGGGTGGAAGGAAGAGGGGAGGAAATACGTGGAAATCCTGAAAAACGAGGAGGGGATGATAAAGAGGTTTATCGAGCTCGTGAAGGAGAAGGATCCGGACATAATAGTTACGTACAACGGGGATTTGTTCGATTTCGTGAAACTAAGGGAACGTGCGGAATTTCATAAGATATCGCTTTCTCTGGGAAGGGATAATGAAAACCTTTCCTTCGCCAGGCGCGGGAGGATTTATTCGGCCAAAATGAACGGAAGGGTTCACGTGGACCTATACAACTTCATTTTCCATATCCTCGGATCCTCCCTGCTTTCCGAAACGCTCACGCTGGACATGGTTTCGAATGAATTGCTTGGAAAGGGGAAGAAAAAGCTCGAGTGGAAGGATATCGAAAAGATGTGGAAGTTGCGAAAGGGCCTGAACAGGGTTTCTAAATACTGCGAATGGGATTCCGAACTGACCTTGAAGCTGTCCGAGCGTCTGCTTTTCCAGATTTCCGAGCTCTGCAAAATTGTTGGGCAGAACCTTTTTGATATTACGAGGATGACCTATTCGCAGCTTGTGGAGTGGTTGCTGATAAGGAATGCGTACAAAAAGGACGAGATGATTCTGAACAGGCCGAAGTTCGATGAGATCAAGAGGAGGAGAGAGGCCTCTCCTTACTTGGGAGGTTACGTTCTCTCCCCTGAACCCGGAATACACCAGAACATCGCGCTGTTCGATTTCGCGAGCCTTTACCCCTCAACCACGATAACCCATAATATTTCGCCTGAAACCCTTGACAAGGATGGTGAAGGGAAGGAGGAGAACAAGGTTCCGGAGAGCGAGCATTTCTTTTCCTTGGGAAAAAGGGGATTCATCCCTGAGATCATAGAAGATCTTGTCAAGAAAAGGATGGAAATAAAGAAGAATATGAATTCAACTGAAAGTGAAACCCCTGAATACAGGGATCTTTACAACAGGCAGTACGCCTTGAAAATTCTTGCAAACGCGAGCTACGGGTATTACGCCTACGCGGGGTCGAGGTGGTACTCGAGGATATGCGCGATGTCTATAGCGGCTTTCGGGAGGTATTACATACAGAAGGTCATAAGTTTCGCGAAGGACAAGGGACTTCGGGTGATATACGGGGACACGGACTCGCTTTTCCTCGCAGATTGCAGTGAATCCGGAGCGGAATCATTTCTTCAGGAGGTGAACGGGATTCTCCCGGAAACCATGGAGCTCGAATTCGAGAACATCTACAAGTCAGGGATATTCGTCCCGACAAAGACCGGAATGGCGGCGAAAAAGAGATATGCCCTCCTTGACAGGAACGACAAGATAACGATAAGGGGATTCGAGAAAGTCAGAAGGGACTGGTGTAAGATAGCAAAGGACACGCAGGAGGAAGTTTTGTTCGCGATTCTCAAGGACAGGGACAAGAACAAAGCGGTTAAAATAGTGAGGGAAGTAATAGACAGGATAAACAAGGGGAAGGTTAAGATCAAAGACCTCGTCATATACACCCAGATAACGAGGTCCCTCGATAAATATGAACAGATAGGACCTCATGTGGCTGCCGCTAAGAAGTACGTCGCGAGAGGGCATACAATAAAGGAGGGATCGGTCATAGAATACGTGATAGCGAAAGGGGCGGGTTCTATTTCTAGCAGAGCGGAACCGTTCGAGTACGCGGATAATTACGATCCTGAGTATTACGTAAACAACCAGATCCTCCCCGCAGCGATGCGAATTCTCCACGGCCTGGGGTTCACCGAGGAGGATGTCCTGGAGGAGCCGCCGGGGCAGAAATCCCTCGAAACCTTCATGAAAAAATCTCTGAAGAAGAAGCTCAGGGAGAGTTTTGAGAAGTTCAGGGGCGAGTGATATTTTTTAAGGGAATCGGACTTAATTAATAAAATGCGGAAAATAAGGAACATAGAGGATTTAAGGGCGAAACTGAGGGAAATAAAAACCCCTGTTGTAGGGATAGCGGTTTCTGCCTTTAACAGGATAGGGATCGGCAAATACTTGCCAAACTACAAAATCATTTCCATAAAGAACAGCAGGGACCTCGAAATACTCGAAAAGGATTTTGAAATTCTCAGCTTGGAAAAAATTTCAGGCAAAAGGCCGAGCAGGAATCCGATACAGATACTCAAAAACAACGCATCAGTGGATTTTCTCAGAAAGCTTGGCAGACTTTATCTTGTATTCTATAAGGTCACGGAAAACAGAGAAAGGGTATGCGATGAGAACGACTGGGGGATAATAGGCAATCGGATTTCGGTCTTCTCCGACAACAAGATAAGGTTCAGAAAGGTGATGGAAGAACTGGGTCTTCCCGTCATTCCCGGCGAAATCGTGAAAATAGAGGATACCGGTTATACAGAACTCTCTAAAAAATACGGAAAGGAAATTGTGGTTCAGCTGCAGGAGGAGAGCGGGGGAAAAGGGACGTTTTTCATACGAAACGAAGGGGATTTCGAGAGGTGTAGGAAAAGGGTAAAGGAGAAATTCGGAAACCCTGAAGTTCTGGTCACAAAATTCATTCCTGGTCCTTCACCGAGCTTGACGGGGTGCGTTACTAAACACGGGGTTCTTTACACAAACCTTCAGTATCAGTTATTGGATATTACGGAAGTCCTGGACCCAAAAAAAGGGAACGGTGTTTTCTGCGGACACGATTGGGATTCTTCGCACGATTTCCCCGAGCATATCAGAAAACAGGCGTATGATTACGCGGAAAGAATAGGGAATTATCTGAAAAGCAAAGGTTACAAAGGAATTTTCGGACTCGACATGATTATGAACAGAAAAAGAATATACGTGGTCGAACTCAATCCAAGACTTCTCGGTTCCTTCCCCGTACTTACCATGGTACAGGAACTGAATAAAGAACCTATACTCATGGGATTCCACATCCTCGAATTCCTCGGGGAGGAGTACGATTTGGATGTTGAAGAAGTCAATCGTTTGATAAAAAAGCCAAAAAAGGGAGCGCAGCTGGTACTCTTCAACAAATTCAGAGGTTTCGCTAAGAACAGGAAGTCCCTCAGACCGGGGGTTTATGTAATGGAGAACAATGAATTGAAATACCTCAGACCGGGCTATAAACTGAGGGATTTGAAAGAAAGGGGAGAGTTCATACTGACTGATGGTGTTCCATACGAAAACACCCTTTTAAAACCTCACGAAAGGGTTCTGAAAATCCTGACTTTTGAAAAGATAATGGATAAAGAAAACTACAAACTTAATGCTTGGGCAAAAAAAGTGGCGGAAAAAATATACGAGAATCTCGATTTGGTTTCAGCCTAAACAACTATTTATTTGAGAAAACAAATTAATTATTTATGAAACTTATTAGGACCAATGTCACCAAGGATGCGGTTATCCCTGATAAATTTGAACTTATAGAGCATGGCAGGTGCAGAAAAGGTGACATCGTCCTCGCCAAGCTTATTTCCACGCTGAAAAAGCCTGTAAATTACTTGAGGGGTGCAAACGGTAAGAAGTTCAGGGCCAAGAAGGGCAGCTTGTTCATGGGATGTATAAGCAACAGGTATGCCCCCAAAATCCTGGAGGCTATAGTTCCGAAACGTTTAAAGAAAGGGGATGTGATAAATCTTTTGGAGATTGGTGGAACGCTAGGTATTGTGAAATCTGCTAAACCCGGATACGTTAGGAAGGAAGCCGAATTTCTGGGTTTTGTTTCCTACAAGGGCAGAAGGATAAACATAAGAGACTACAGCATAAAGGCAAAGGAAGTTAAAGGTTCGCCGAAAGTCATAGTTGTTGTGGGTGTAATGGAGGATTCGGGTAAGACATTTACCATTACCGGGCTTACTGGAGGTTTGGTCAAGAAAGGATATAAAGTGTGCGTGGGCAAGCTCACGGGAATCGGGAACGCCAGGGATGTCCTGCTGTCCAAAAAGAAAGGGGCGAAAAAGGTTCTATCCGTGATCGACACAGGCTGGCCATCGAGCGTTGGCCTTTCGCGAAAACAACTTGATGATGTTTTCATGAAGATATTCTCGAATCTAGCGGAGGTTAACCCGGATTTCATAATACTGGAAATCGCAGATGGTTTAACCCAAAGGGAAAGTGCAATGTTAATGAAGAGCAAACTCCTCATGAAATACAAGCCTCATTTCATACTAAGCGTAAAGGACCCTGTTGGGGCGTACGGAGGGGAGATACTCATGAAAAAGAAATTCAGGGTCAAGCCCATGTTCTTCACTGGCAGGGGGACCCAAACGGAGATAGCTAGAAAGGAAATAGAGGAAACGACAGGTTTGAAGGCTTTCAATCCAGTTTCCCAGTGGAAGGAGATGACGGATTACATGCTGAAAAAACTTGAGTTCTCTGTCCTTTAAATCTCTTTCTTCAGGAATTTGACAATCTGGGTCTGTTTGAATCCCATTTTCCTGTACATCTCCACCGAGACCATATCTTTGAGGATTTCCATCACGATTTCACTAGCTCTTCTAGGATACCAGTTCCCTAAAAATCTTGTCATCTCCACTTCCATCACTATGTTCCCCTCCCTGAACAGCGGTTTTTTCATGGTAAGGGCCTTCTGTCCCTTGAATATGGATTCTACCGTTATGTGCGGGTGGATTTTCTGTTTTAAGGCGGATTTCAGGGCGGATAGGAAATTTTTCTCGTTGAATTCCTTCTGCAGCCTTCTGTAAACCTTCCTGTTTGCGTATTTCTTGATGATATCCAAGTCACTGAGTATGTTAGTTTTGTATTCCACTTTCATTTTGTCCGGGTTAAATTCAGAAAAGACCTCTTTTATTCTGTCTATTACCCTTTGCTGCTCGAGGTATATCTCATCTTTGTACGGCTTTTCTATGTGTCTGAAGAACTGCTCATATTTCTCGTTTGTTTTTTTTACCATCGCCTTTATAATTTCGTTTTTAACCCCTCTTCCCCGATACGTTATCACGTCCATGACAGACGGGAAGTTCTTGATTCTTGTGAACTGCGTATGGAGGAAAACTATTATGTTCCCGGCCCTCCTCACGGTGTTCCAGAAATCGTTGTAAATCTTCAATCTGTGTTTGTGGTCGGCTTCATCTACCGCGGTCCAGGAATAAACCTTCCTGTATTTTTCCAGCCTTTCCTTGTTTTCGTCCTTGACGAATTGAGGCCATAAATTTAGGGAAGAATCTTTCGGGGGGATCTCCCTGTTGAAATCCATACCGTACATCTGTTTCCTCGGGATGGTCGAGACTATTAACGTTCCTCCCATTTTAAGCCAGCAGAGAGAAGCGATCGTCTCCGACCACTGATCCCTTGACGTGGGGATTTCAACAGCCGGGCCTGAATGCGGGCAAACCCATACGGGACCCGGACCGTTCCTGTAAACTATGAACCCCGGACGAAAATCTATGTTTAGAAACTTCATGTATATATTAAGGTCGAGGAAATAAAAAAACCAACGTACAATGCACTTAGATTTAAAAACCCCTAAGGGTATATATAAAGAAAAAGTATAAAGACGAGGAGATTTTATGGAAGAAGAAAAGAAAGAAAGTACGGAAGAAGAGCAACCTACAGAAGAAGAAGCGCCTCAGGAAGAAGGAACGGAAGAAAAGAAAGAGGCTGTAGAAGAAGAAAAGGTAGAGGAAGAAGAGAAAGAGGAACAGCCTGCAGAAGAAGCGCCTCAGGAAGAAGGAACGGAAGAAAAGAAAGAGGCTGTAGAAGAAGAAAAGGAAGAAGAGCAGCCCGCAGAGG
>JAGMCY010000068.1 GCA_023128965.1 Candidatus Aenigmatarchaeota archaeon
GGTATGTTGTCTTTCAAAAACTTTATGAAATCATCATCTGTCTTGGTAAGATTTGTCACAATTGAGAATTTTACGGTCCTGTTTTGTTCTCTGGCAAGCTTTTTTGCATAATCAAAGACGAATTCAACAATATCGAAATTGAAAATGCAATCCCCTCCCTGGAATTCTATTCCAAAGTTCTTGGCTGTGGTTTTGAACATGAAATCCACGACAGATTTCGCAGTATCCTTGTCCATATCCCACCCTTTCGCGTTCAGTGGTTTTGAAAAGGAGTGGCAGTAGATGCATCTCATATTACAGCGAAATGTAGGGACCATTATGTGCAGATCAGGTCCCTGAAACAAAAACGAATATCTTTCCCTGTAATCTTCCACTACCTGGTCTATGTTGTCTTTCGTAACGATTATGCCGTTTTCCTTGAGTATGGCATATAGGTTCAGATCTTCTTCAACCCTGTTCGTTCTGAAAAGCTTATATTCTTCCTCGTTGAGCACAACCCACGCCCCGTTGTCCGTTGTGACAAGAACGTGTTCATCATTAAACTTATGGATTCTGTACTGATTTATGAGATACTCCCTTTCAGGCTTCACCTCGAAATTTATTCTACTGGTTAGCATGCGATCACAACCTGACCATATCGTTCTTTGCTTCCGCGAGCAAATAGTTCACGAATTCGTATGTCGCCTCTTCTATCCCCATCTTCTTCAATTTAGGTTTTAATGTGATAACGAATTTCCCCTTCTTCCCTTTGATATCAACATCGAAAACTTTAACGAAATCCTTGGCTGCCTTTCTTAAAACGTGCTCCGGATAGAAATCACGGCTTAATTCCAGTTCAGCCCTTTTCCCCTTCTTGTTTATCTTCAGATTTCTCATTTCCCTTCCCTTCCGGTGGCTTCCATGGCTTGGCTATGCCCAGCGGGTCATCAATGATGTACTCCTCCTCCTTGAATTCCTCTAGGGGAGGTTCAATCTTTTTTTCTTCACCTTCCAAAGGTTCACATTTAGGGCAATACTTCTCCCCGCAATCGGGACATATCTCCAGCTTGGTTCCGCATTTAGGACAATTTTCTATTTTTCCATCACTTTCACATTTAGGGCAATACTTCTTCTCGCAATCTTGACAAAATTCAAGCTTACACCCACAATCAGGACAGTATTCGGTTTCCGTGATATTGGTGAGCAGCGCTCGCTCTATTATCGCCTTCCTCAAAGGCTGGTTTCTTACGGCCTGGACCACGTAAACAGAGTAATTCACAAGTTCGTTGTTGAACTCGTTCCCGAGTTTTTCCAGATCTTCTTTTTCATTTTTCGGTTTCATCTGAATGAATATCTCCTCTTCCGGGTTGCCGTCTATAATGAGGTATGCCCTGTCAAGAAAAACGTAAGCCGCCGAATATATAACTTCCAAAGGGTATATTTTTGGATTGATGGAAACTATGAGATATCCACCCTTCTTATCGATTTCCAGGTTGTTTATCCCATTAGAACTAATGTCTTTCTTCATGGAATCGCCAATTGAAGGATATTTGGATGCAAACTTTAAAAATATATACTTTTGAGGTAGGTCACGAAATTTGTCTGGAGTAAAACGGTTAAAATAATTCCAATAAACAGGAATACAGCGAAAGGCGTGCTTACGTGAATCATGATTTCGTCAAAGTGGATCTTCCCGTCCTTTCTCAGCTTTTTTATCTTCTTCACGTCATCCTTCGTCAGACCATCGAAGGATACGCCATGTATGAATTTCGCCTTCCTCTTTTCCATCAGAGCCTGCGGAAGACTGAAAAAAACAATCTTCTTCTTTTCGTAATTCACGCCCTTCTCCTTACTTTCGATTATCCCCTCCGCCAGGCACATCCCCGGTTTCAAATCTTCAATTTTTTTTGGCACGGTGAATCCGTGAAAACCGAGGTCTATCACGAAGTATCTGACTATCACAAAGGCGAATATTATGCCGATCAGCCTATACAGGTAACCAAGCGTGAAGACCGTTTGATAGTCCAAAATCAGCCTTAAAATCACAAGAAAAACGTATACGTATTCCATGTTTAACGGGACGATCTTATTGAAAATCTCCATGATCACGAAGAGGATGATTATTATGATAAAGTAGTTCATGAATATCCCGAGAAACGCCA
>JAGMCY010000069.1 GCA_023128965.1 Candidatus Aenigmatarchaeota archaeon
TCGCTACCGAAAACAAAGTCCCATGTCCTCAGATTCTCATCGAAAATGTTATCCGAGAATGTCCATGTGTTGAAATCTGGTATCCCTGTCCCCGAGGGGTCGATCTCTTCATCGTCCCCTGAAAGATCATAAAGCTTTTCAACAGAGGCTCCGCTTATTGCCGGGAAAACAGAATAGTTTATGTCATCAAAGGGGAGGGAATGATAGCTCTCTATGTAGTTCTCAACATCCTCGCCTGAAACCCCTGGTTTGAGATAGACGCCCAGTCCGTCCATATCGTGGTTTTCATGATAGAACTGCCTTATCCCCGTCTTCGTCACTTTATCCCAGGATCCCATCCACACGTCCTCCCCGCTGACATCGAGCTTCGCCAGTATCAGGAAAGTCCCGACGTTATTCGAGCTCACGTCACTCCATTTGTACGTCTCGTCGAAAACGAGCGAACCGGCCTGGCTTACCGATATCACGGGTTCTATCCCGGTTTGTATGCATTCCACGGGATTGAGATTCTTGCAACGGAAAAGGTAGACTTTCTTTATAAAGTATGAGGGGCCCTTGCTTGAAAAGGTTATCTGTATGTACTGGTAGTTCTGCAGATAGGGGTATTGAAAACTCTTCTGGATGGAGTCGGAAAATTCGAGTAGCTCGGCTGTGGATTCCTGGTCGTCATGGGTGTATATAGTTATCTGGAGGGCTGAGGCGAAGGTTATACTCAGGATTAAGTAAGAGCACGCTACTGCAAATATCTGGATTGCAAACAATTCCCATCTTTTCATGTCACACACAAGTTTCCTCTGTGCTGATAGGCGGTGATCCCCCACAATAAGTTGTCACTATCCCTGTTAACTGGTCCGCCTCGTCCGGATGTACGCCCGGATCATCTTCTTCCCAATCGCTCCCGTCAACCTTCAAGACAACCGGCAGGTAAACGTAAATTTCGTTTTCATCCTCTCCAAGTTCGAAGGACGTGTTTATGTAACCCAGCGGTCTGCCGGTCTCGTTATCGGATACGCTCGCGGTGAAATCATATTCAACGGGCTGCATGCTGGGGATTTCCAGCTCAGAAGTGAGGTAACCCTCTTCATCGTAATTTATGCTCATTATCGAAACGTCCTCCCCTGTGAAGTAATTCGGCTGCGTAGGGGAGAATGTCAGGAAAACGATCAGCTCCTTATCATCGAAATAACTGGAATCCGTTATGTCATTTGGCCCTCCGCTCAGGGTATAACTATCGAACTTGCCTTCGCTACGCGAGCCTCCGCTCGCCTCTGCCTTCAGGCCTTTCAGATGAATCGTGACGTCATACGATATCTCTTTCAAGCTAACCTCTATGTCCTCGATTTCGTCCTGCCTGAACAGATCGCCGTAACTCCTGTACCCTTCCCTGTAGACATGGAGTTCGCTCACCATGCACGGGATCTTCCCCTCGACCACGCCGTTTTCGTCCGTCAGTCCGATGTCGCATACGTAGTAACTGACGTCCGCTCCTTCCACCGGATCGCCGGTCGAATTCTTCACGGTTACCTTCGCATCGCAGTTCGCGTTGTTCACGCAGATTTCAAAGTATTCCGACTCCTCGCCGAAATCCGCCGTGCAGTCACCCAGTTGGGAGTTCTGTATATCGACCATTATCGCGAAACTGAACCACTGGTTAAGGAGCGAATCCTCAACCATAACTATAACAGGATAACGGAATGTGTACGCGACCGAATAAGGAGCCATGCATAACGGAACCATTGGCATAACCGGTTTGGGAACGACCCTCAAAGGTTCAGGGGCGAACATGAAGTAATCGCTTATCTGTGAATCCCATGAAGGCGGGTAAGCAAAAGTGGCTCTCAGGCCCGGGTAAGTTTCGCCTCCCACGCTGTGAATCTCGTAGAAGGGGTTTTCAGCAAGCCTTAGTGCATCCGTGTTCCATACAACGTGGTCGACCGTGTATTTTATCACGCCCTTTATGCCGGGCAGTATGTCGCTACGTGATTTGAAGAGTACGTTCCCGCACCCCGTTTGAATGCCCGTTAAGGGAGGCCAGTTCTCATGCTCCGGGTTTGCGTGAACCAGTGAAAAAATCGTGATACCTTCAAAGAACCTCGTCTCGGCCGCGTCTTCCACGAAGTTCTTGGAGAAGTCTAAAACATCGTAAAGTTTCGTCGCAACCGAAACTTCATAAGGCTGCTGGATTTCGTAATCTTCCACTTCCGTTGGCAGATAAATCCTTATGTTAACCTCGTCTTTGCGGATGTCAACATCATATCTCTTCTTGCTGAAATCGAATTTCACATTCTTCCCGAAAAACTCCATCTCGTCCTCCAGGTTTTGCCTGAGATATGCCAGTATCCCGTCCCCTATCTGCCCCGAAACGTCCGGTATTTCCGTTTCGCCGCACTCCGACCATACCTGTGTATCGAACATCCCGAATTCAACGGATTTTGTTGGTGAGAGCATGCCACCCTGGTTGTATATCAGGGTTAGCTGGTCCTTTATCCCAGCCCTTACGAGGTTAATTATGGAGTCCTTTATGGTTCTCATCTCCTGCGGAGGACCAGGGGGGGTTGGGGGTGTGATAATCGCTTGACGGGAAACGAGAACTATAGCGGAAATCGCGATTATTATCAGGGCAAGGATGACTACGAATTCCACCTGTCCCTTCATCCGGGATCTCATATAATAATATTTCATATAATCACTTATAACCTTTAACATGTGTGGTTCACGTAGTACAATTCGTAATCGAGCGTCTTTCCCTGATAGCTAATTGTGAACGTGTATGTTTCAGAAGGATCGAAATCAGGGGGTCCGGGGTTGGTCCCCAGCAACGTATCAGTCGGGTAGGGTCCGTAGGTCCCTTTAAGATCATCGAAAATCAGGGGTCCCCGCCTGCTGGGGTTTATCGTCAATCTCGAAATAAAATCCTCGGTTTGATTGAGTTTCTCGAAGTTGTAATCAATCGTGATCCTGTCGTTCGTGCATATCTCGTCTCCGTTGTCCAAGACCTCCGTCCTGTCGGAGATGAAGATGAGTTTTATCGTGTCCAGCTGTCTGCCCGTTAAATCGATAAGGGTGTTGGCGTATAGGCTTCCCGTTAAAGCGGTTTCCATGGTGTTTGCCAGCACCTCTGCGTAGTCCCCCATTATATTCTGGGTTCTTACCTGGAGGTTTATCCTTTCCCTGGCGAGTGCTATTGATTTCTGGGTTTTTATGGCGGATATCCACCCCTGATTCACGGAAAGAACCATCATGCCCATGTCAAGCGCGAGTTGAAGAACTTGTGACATATCCATCCCGATTATCGGGATCTCAAAATTAATTATCTTGCAGACAAAATCGTATAATTTCGCAAAGGCCGGAATCACGGCTGAAATGCCATAAACAATAGCCAGACAGATGACCCAAATAGTTACACCGGCCACCATTCTCTGCCATATGCTCTTCGCGGCACATTCGGGGAAATTGTTTTTCACGGAATCTACCAGCAAACTCCAGAACGAAGAGGGCATGCCCAGCTCCTCGGTTACCTGACCTTCTTCGAAATCAACGAGCCTTTTCTGTTCCTTTCCTATCTGTTTTTGGGAAGCCTGGACAATACAGCCCATGAACCCGGGCCCGTAATCCCCGATGACTTTTATGACGCCCTTTATGGTCTTCATTATGTTTATCTTCAGGTTCGGGTTTTTGATCCATTCCAGTACGCTTTCAATGGGGTCTATGAACGAGTCAATTTTGTCTTTAAAGTAGTTTTCTATCCTTTCTTTCAGTCTGCCCCCTTCTTTCATGTCGTCCTCTAGGGATTTCGTGATGCCGCAGCAGGACCTTACCCAGAATACTGTTCTTTGCATGTTGTTTATCCACCTGGTCCAGTTCCCGATCCTCGCGAGGTCTTCCTTTTCCTTCTCAAGAACCTCCATGGTGTTCACGAGTTCGTCTAGGATTACTCCCTCCATCTCGACCGTTATGGAGTCCGAGATGCTCTTGTAGTAGTTCAGGTATTTCACATCGAAGAAGACTGTTAGATCCCGGGATCCGTTGGTTTTCTCGTCTTTGCTGGGAGGCATCTGGAGATTGTCTATCGTTATGAACGCCATGCATTCGTACTTGTTGTATCTGATCTTTCGGCAATAGGTTGTTGTTATGTTCGCGTCCCCTAGCTTATACCTGGTTTCAAAAACCTTCAGTCTTTGCGGAACGTTGCCTGTTATCCTCACCGTTACGTTCTGCTGCGGTTCATTGGGAACGCACATCCCGTTCTCGTCGATTATCTGGCATTCGAGTTTTTCGATTTCATGCACGCGAATCCCGAGGTTGAGATCCTGGGAAACGAGGGTGGTTGAGAAGTTTCCTGAAATGTCATGGTCCCTGGTTCTCGCTCTTGTCTCGACCCATACCTCCGATCCCTCCTCGCATTCAGTGAAGGCCGTATTCGAGATCACGAGCCTGCAGAGGTAGATATCCTCTCGTCCTTCACCTTCATCGGTCAGTATTTTCTCGCATTCTATCAGGTTCCCCCCGTAACCCGTTCCATTCACGGAAAAATACCATGTGATATCCCCGTATAAGATTTCAGCATGTTTGATGACGACCGGGATCTCTATTTCACTCCCCGTCCTGCAGTTTATCTCAGGGGTGTCATACGGGGGAATGGATACGTAGAAGTCTATTTCAAGGTCCGGTTCTGTTCCAGGTTCCGTGAGAACGAAACTCCTCTCATCCGTTACCTTCACGCTCCTGTCCCCGTAGGAGATCTCGAGGGTCAGGTAAAGCCTGTTCTCTGTCTTTCCGAACGGGCAGGAGGGGATTCTCGAGAGCAGCTCGTTGACCTTCAGGGTGCACGTGATCTCCTGGTTGCTTATGAGTCCCCTTTTTGGGAAACAGGAAAGCGAAGAGGTTACGTTGTGATATTCGCCTTCCGAAAGGTCTTCCACGAAGGCCTCGCTCCCCTTTATATCGAACTCTGGAACGTTCTCGACGTACGCGTGAAACGTGATGTACCCGGAGGATTCGCAGTTTATCGGCCTCAGATCATCAATTATTTTAAGAACGGGCTCGATTATGAACTTCACTCTCGTGCTTTGCAATTCGCTGACCTGGTAGGCGAAAACGAAGGAGAGCGAGAATATCAGGTAACATGAGAGGAAAACTGAGAGAAGGACGAAAGCTTGTTTGGGATCCATAGTTATTTATTTGGCCTATGTTTATTTTAAATTTATAAATTGCTGGCTCAAGTATTTAAACATGACAAAGGGGAAGGGAACGGGTAAGAAAGAGAAGGGAACGAAATTCGACAAGGGGAAGGAGGAAAGGAAAAGGGTTCAGATTATAAAAAGGTTCACGAAAGAGGTTCTGAAAAAATACGGGAATGTTATAAAATCTGTCGTCCTCTTCGGATCGAGCGCGAGGGGCTCCTGGCACAAGGAAAGCGATATAGATGTTTTCATAATCGTGGATGACACCAAACAGAAGATATCGCCCGCGGTTAAAGAGCAGATGGAGGACGAATTCGATGTCATCGCTAAGAAGTTGTCCAGCAAGTTGTCCGTTCAGCAGCCCTATCTCCTCACAGAATTCTGGAACATGGTGAGGATCGGGCACCCCATAGTCTTCAACTTCATACGCGAGGGCGTTCCGGTTTTTGACAGGGACATCTTCCTTCCGATAAAGCGTTTGCTTCAGATGGGGGAAATCAAGCCTTCGAAAGAAGCCGTGGAGAAGTACATAGACCGCGCCCCGAAAAGGATAAAGAGGATTGAGAACGCGAAGATGTACATGGTAGCGGAAGACTGCTACTACGCGATGCTTGAGAGCTTACAGGCGGTTCTCATGTTCCTGGGCAAAACCCCCCCGAGGCCTTCGGACGCCGCGGAAGCCATGAGGAAGACGCTTGTGGATATGAATCTCGTGAAACCCGAATACGCTGAATGGTTAGAAGGGGTTATAAACAGGAGGAAGGATGTCGAGCACAAGCATCTGAAGAACATACCCGGTTCAGAGCTTGATGAATGGATAGAGAAGTCGAAAAAGTTCGTCAAGGAGATGCAGAAAACCCTCGTTCGTGTTGAGGTCCTAAAGAGGGAGAACCTGATCGAGAAATCCTATTCCATCATGGCCGAGACCATACTCACGATTCTGAAATCCATAAACAAGATACCGAAAAAAGGCGAAAGCATAAGCGAGTATTTCGAGGAGCATGTCGTGAAGCCGGGACTCGTTTCCGACAAGTATCTTGAGGTGTTCACCGAACTCGAGAAGATGAAAAAGGTCGTGAAGGGCGGGAAGATACTCGACCTCTCCAAGCAGGACATCCTCATGCACAGGGAATACGTCCGGAAGTTCATAAGGGAGGCGGGTAAGGTCCTCAGGGGGAAGATAAAAACCTAGAACTGTTCTCATTTTTTCCTTTATACCAATTTGGTTATTTCTTCAATGACCTGATTGATTGCAAGATTCGTGGTGTCTATCACCATATCGTAATGCGATCTGTCAAGGAAGTCGATCCCGTAGTATTTTTTATACCTTTCATCCGTCTGTTTAACCCTCTTTTTGATCATTTCGTGAATCTCCTCCACGGTCTTCTTTTTCTCTTCGTCTTCTCTCTGGCTTCTGAATATCCTCTCCGCCCCGACCTCCAAGTCGACATAAAGGAAAATCTTTATCGAATGGGGAACGAAGTGGAAACCTAACCAGCTGTCGATTACGAAGTTGTCTTCCCTTTCCCCGAGCTCTTTCTGATACTCATCCACTTTCTTATCTGTCCAGTCCTCTTTCATGCCTATCTCGTTTAACTGATCTATCGTGAGTCCCCTCTCCATCGCCATTTTGCCTCTCAAATCCCCGATGGAATAGAATTTTAGGCCAATCCTTTCTGCGAGGAGTTTTCCAACGGCTGTCTTCCCAGATCCGGGCAGACCGGAAATAGTTATTATCATCGTACCATGTCCCCCAGTTCATGGAGCATATCAACTATATCCTTCTCCCTGTTTGGCGTTTCGAAGATGAGCGTTCCCTTGATGTTCAGGGTCTGGATTGATTTTATGAGGTGTTCGAGTTTCATGTCAGAACGAACGACAGGTTTGTGCTGTATCGCCCCTGAAGGTCCGTAGGAGATTCCAGAGAAAATGAAATACGCCTCGTTCAGCCAATATTGACCCACTTCCGCTCGCACGTTGTCAAGAATCCTCCTGAAGTCGTTCTCGCTCGTGAGCGCTCCTGAACTTCGCGCGTGTATGTGAGCCCAGTTAAGTATGGGTTCGGTCTTCGTCGTCCTCTTGACCATGTCTATCACGTCCTCCACGCTCCCGAGGTCTCCAACCCTCCCCGTTGTCTCTATCCCTATTTTCGAGCGTATCCTGAGTTCGTTCACGATCTCATTTATCTTGTAAACAACGAGCCTGGAGGCCTGGTCTTTGGGCATACGTGAATAGAAGTTTGGGTGTACGACAAAGACCCTCGCGTCCATGACATTCGCTATGTTGCAGTAAATCTTGAAAATGTTGTCAAGCATGGGTTCCCCGGGAAGGGAATGGTTGTGGATAGCAAGTTCGATATTGTATTTGCTCGCGATGGTCTTGATCTTCAGGAGGTTCGTGTAATGTTCTTTGTACAGATCGGATATGTTATTGATGTTGTCGAACAATTCCTTCGGGAGGAGCAACGCCCGAAACCCGACCCTGTACAAATCCTCGAGAACGCTGAGCGCCTCGCTGGGGGTTTTGATCACGGGAATTCTGGAACTTCCGTATGCTGCCCCCATCCTCATCCCAAGTCTTTCCTGGATCTTCAGGCTCTTCTTCCGAATAAGCATAAACACCAACTTCTCTACTATATTATTTGTCCGAACACCTAGAAATAGATAACGCTGTTATGCGAAATGTTTAAACATGGTTAGTTCATGCTTGCATATTTCTGGGAAACCCTCTTTCCGGAGTTATTGTGACCCCCTTTAAGAACACCGGGGACATCTTGCCCCATGGATTTAAGGACATAATTCATTCTTCTGCCGAAAATGTCATAAGTGCTTTCTTCCATTGTTGTCTTTTTACCAGTGATGTTATCGGTCGCATTTACATTGAAACCTTCCACTATTTCCACGGCCTTTTCCTCATCGCCTCTGTCCAAGGCGGCGGACATCAATTGATAATTAAGGCTTTCCCCTCTGCTGTTCTTTATGTCCTGCGCGGCCTTGTGTCCGTATTCGTGAACAAGTATCTCCTCTGCCTTCTCGGGGTTCTGTAAAGAATCTATCATTGTCCTGTAAAATCTCATTAGCTTTTGAAGTGGTTTTCTGAGCTTATGATACTTTCCCATCAATTCATTGGCCGTTCTTATCCCTTGCTTATAGGTATCTATCAATTTTTCATTTTCCTTATTTTGTGAGACCATGGCCTCGTAAAATGTAATGCTATCAGTTTCTGTGTTGTATGAAGCTCCAACATTCCCCGTGGGTAAAATATAATTTTTATGATCATCGGTTAACAATACTTTACATACATGTGGCATTTTTTTTATTTCCAGGTAAGAAGGTAATCCCACAGGATCCAGGCCTTTACTCGTTAAGTACTTATTGACTTTTTTGCGAGCATTCTCAGAAATCCTAATTATTCTGGAGTGTACAGGATCTCTGTAATCTCCCCCGATTAATTTCGGATCCGCTTTGAATTTTTTGAACAGCGATGGATTCATAGAAAAGGTTCTGGAAAACGCAACCGAGCCTACTGAATCTGAAAATAACTCTCTTTCTAATTTTGCTATATATCTCTGTTCAAATTTCATCTCAACCAGCCATGGCTTTTCCGATATTATTTATAGTCTTTGAGGATTTATAAATGTTTAGTCACTACTGAGTGGCTAATTTGTTAATTTGTCACGTGCCCCTGATCCGTGCCTTGAATTATTGTGCTGAAGGTTTTTAATTTATATCCATCTGACCAATAAAATACTATGATCGTCAAGGAGATAATGGACGAGAACGTCATAACGATGGATCCGGATGTGACCGTTCAGGAAGCCGCCAAAAAAATGGTCGGGGAGGGGACGAAGTTTCTCATAGTCACAAAAGAGGAAAAGCTGGTCGGGATAGTGACGGAATGGGATTTTGTGAAGAAGGTCGCTGGGGAGGAGGAGTTCAAGGAAAATGCGAAACTGAGAACGATAATGACAAAAAAGGTCATAGTCGTTCCTCCGGATACAGAGATAAGGGATGCAGCGGAGATAATGTCGAGCAACAACATAAAGAAACTGCCCATTGTCGAAAATAACGTCCTGACAGGGGTTGTCACAGCGATGGACATACTGGCGGCGGAGCCAAAGCTGATAGAACAGATAAGCGAGCTTATTCTCACGACCGGTAAGCAGAAACCCGTGGCTGGATAAAATTCTTTGCTGTTGTTTGCTGTTCTCAAATCAGGGATACGAGAAACATAACCAGTCCCGAAATCACAGGAATCGTCAGGTTATCGTTAACCTTGGGAAAGAGTTCTGTCAGTGAAGAAGCTATCGCCCCGATTAACGAGAGAAACGGGTTGATGAAAAAAATCCCCGCCAGGAGCGACCCTAAAAAGCACGCTACAGAGCCTTCAAGGGTTTTTCTCCCTATCCTGTGTTTGCCGAATTTTTTCCCTATGAGTGTTGATAGGGAATCGCCAACAGCGAGCATGGCGCATGCGGCGGAAGCGATGGTGAAGGGGAATAGAACGAAGGTGAGTGTGCAGCCGATGTAAAAGAACATCGCCCCCGTGAAGGGATTTTGGACATCTTTCCTTTCGAATTTGAAAACGAAATCCCTGAATTTGGTTTCAAATCTTTCAAGGGATTTAAACAGCTTGCTTTCCTGACTTCTCACGTACAGGGAATAGAGGAAAAAGAAAAGCGCGATAAAGGAGAAGTAAATTATCGTCATCTCCCTTCCGATGAATTGAGCAAAAATAATGAAAACCAGACCTGAAAGATGGACGATTTGCCTTGGAAGCTCGGTTCTCATATATTGTTTTTTTGTTGGAACATATTTAAGTGGGTTTTGATAAATATTTAAAAGTGATAGGATGAAGGGGATAAGTCCGATAATTTCGATAATAATACTATTGCTGATAACGGTGAGCCTGGCAGCCTCGGCATGGATGTACATCTCTGGTTACTGGAGCGGTCTTACTGCCACGGGCGTAGAGATAACCTCAACCATTTGTAGTGGCGGGACAACGGCTGTGATATACGTGCGTAACATAGGGACTGCAAACATAAACCTGACAAATGGTCTGGACATAGAAAGGGTCGATAATGCTGGGAGAACGCCATTCTACGAATACGACCCAGTAGTCATTGGTCCGGGAGAAACAGGAAAGATAAAGGATACGAACTGCACGGCATCAGGAGTTCAGCAGAGATGTTCTTATGACGTAGTCCACTTGCCATCAGGAAGACTCTACCAGGCTTACACGACATGCTATGGTTAGGTTATTTAATTTCTAACCCAAAATTATACTGATGGGAATAAAGCTGAGCAGGGAACAGGAGAAGCTTTTTGAAACACTCTTATTCCTGATCAAACTCCTCATATTCGCTATACCCCTTTATGTCGTGCTGAATTTCCAGGGCATTCTCTTACCTCTGCAGGAGGTTGTCAGCCAGAACGTTTATTTTGTATTGAAATCCCTCGGCTTTGAGGTTTTGAGGGTTGATTTCCTGTTAAGGGCGGGCGAAATCGCCTTTTTCATCTCAGAGGACTGCACGGGTTGGAAGAGCATGCTGTTCCTAGCGGCTCTCATGTTCGCCGTTCCGGGAGTTTTGATGAAAAAGCGGCTTCTGGGCCTGGCAGTGGGGATCCCTATAATATACGTAGGGAATCTCCTGAGGATTCTGATCATGGTTTTCATATGGGAGGCGTACGGATACGAATTCGCGATGCTCATGCATGGTTATTTCTGGCAGTTCGGTTTGATATCGCTCGTGTTGATCGTGTGGGTTTCTTGGCTGGTCTGGGCAGGAAAGGTAAAAATAACATTTTTAAAACGTTTACACAAATTAATAAAACCGAGGTGAAGTGAATGGACGATATCGTGGGACTCATACCTGCGGCAGGAGTGGGTAAAAGGCTTTACCCGTTTTCGCGCGCTGTCCCGAAGGAGATGTATCCCATACTGGGGAAAGCCGTGATAGAGCATAATCTAGAGAACCTGAAGGCCGGTGGTGTGGAAAGGGTGTACATGATAGTCGGGTTCCAGAAAGGAGCGCTCATGGATTACGTGGGGGATGGCTCGTTCTTGGGGATGAATATCATATACCTTTACCAGATGAAGAGGAGAGGTTTAGGTCACGGAATCCTCCAGGGTAAAGGATGGATAGACAAGACGTTCGTCACTCTTCTTGGCGACTCTTTCATAGAGCCTAAAGAAGAGATGAGGGAACTGATAGAGTACCACAAGAAGGAAAGGCCCCTCGCCACCGTAATGGTCTTCGAGGTTGATGATGTATCTGGTTACGGTGTTGCGAAATTCAAGAACTTTGGAAAAGGAACGGGCGAGATAGAGAAAATGGTTGAGAAACCCTCAAAGGAGCAGGCAAAAAGTCTGAAAACAAACGGGAAGTTCTTCGCCCTGTGCGGGGCGTACGTGTTCGAACCCGGGATTTTCGATTACCTGAATAAAACGCCCCCGGGCCTGAACAAAGAAATCCAGATTACGGACGCGATGATACTCGCAATGAAAAATGGCGAGAGAATAAACGGTTTCGTTCTGAAGGGGAAATACCTTGACATCGGAAAGTGGCATACGGTGAAGGAAACGGAAAGATTCCTTAGAGAGGCCGTGGATATAGACAAGCATTATGAAGAGCGCGAAAGGATGATGGAAACCGTTCGCAAGCACGAGGAAGAGAATGAGAGATAAGAATATTCTTGTAACCGGCGGAGCCGGATTTATCGGTTCGCATCTCTGCGAGGAACTCCTGAAGGAGAACAGGGTTATCTGTGTCGACAACCTCTCAACTGGAGATTGCAGGAATGTCGAGCACCTGATGGGCAACAAGAATTTCAAGTTCATCGAGCACGACGTTTCGAAACCTCTGGAACTTAGAGAAAAAATTGATTTGATATTTCACATGGCCTCCCCGGCCTCTCCGGTAGATTACCAGAAACTCCCGATAGAAACCATGATGGTTAATTCCTTTGGAACCTACAACATGCTCAACCTGGCTAAGAAGAAGAAATCCAGATTTCTTCTTGCATCCACTTCAGAAGTTTACGGCGACCCGGAAGAGCACCCGCAAAAAGAAAGCTATTGGGGTCACGTGAATCCAACCGGACCCCGAAGCTGTTATGACGAATCCAAGCGCTTCGCCGAGGCTCTGGTATTGTCATATTCGAAAACCTACGGGATTGATGTGAGAATCGCCAGGATATTCAACACGTACGGCCCGAGAATGCGGAAGAACGACGGGAGGGCGGTTCCGAATTTCGTGACCCAGGCCTTGAACAACGAACCCGTAACCGTTTACGGAGATGGGAAACAGACTAGGAGTTTTTGTTACATTTCGGATATGGTAGAGGGTTTGATCAAACTAATGGGGTCTGACGTTAAAGTTCCTGTCAATTTAGGGAATCCCAGTGAAATGAACATATTGGAAGTCGCTGAAAGGGTAAAGAAGATGACGAACTCCGACTCAGAAATCGTCTTCAGGGACCTTCCAAAAGACGACCCTGTAAGAAGAAAGCCGAATATAGAAAAGGCGAAAAAGGAAATAGTATGGGAACCTAAAATTATGTTTGAGGAAGGATTAGAGAAAACGATAGAATGGTTTGAAAAAGAGGTTTGATCTTAAGATTTTAATATTACGTCTGATTAATTCTTATCTATGAAATTGGCAAAAAGTGTCGCGAAGAATTCTTTTTATCAGTCCTTGACATCTCTCATGGATAAGGCTGGGGCATTGATATTCGCAATAATACTCGCAAGGTTGTTGCAGCCGGAGTTGTTTGGCGTTTATCAACTGGCCCTTTCTATAGGTTTCCTTTTCACGGCATTCGCAGACCTTGGTGTCGGCTCGACCATGATAAGGTGGGTTTCCTACGCATTAGGTGAGAGAGATAAAGCTTTGGTGAGGTCCTATTACAGGTATCTCCTGAGAATAAAGCTTTTGCTGCTCTTTTTCGCGTTTACGATACTGTTTTTTGCTTCTCCCTTTCTTACTTACACGATATTCGGGAAGCCCGAGCTTCTTTTGCCATTACAGATAATGGCAGCTTATATTTCGCTGTATTCATTCTTTTCTTTCCTGCATTCGACATTCCTTTCACTTCAGGTTTTGAAGTATGCCACTGCAGGAAGGGTTGTTTTTGAGGTCTCGAGAATTATAATTGTCCCTGTACTCGTTATAGCGGGCTTTTCTGTATGGGGTGCAATCCTAGGAACATGTTTCGCGATAATGTTGGCTGTGTTAGTTTTATTGTTCATTTTGGTCAAGAAGTACAAGTACCTCTTGAGGGGGGAAACAAAACAAATAAAGCAAAGGAGTTTATTGACTTTTCTATCGTATCTCACTTTGAGTTCTATGTCAGGTCTGTTTTTCGTGCATATAGATTCTGTAATGCTTGGTTACTTTCTGGCAAACGAAGCCGTGGGTTTCTACAAGGCGGCTTCGGCGATAGTTTTCTCGGTTATAGGAGTGATAGCAATAACAGCAATAATGCTTCCCGTTTTCACCCAGCTCGAATCGATTAGGTTAAAGAACGCTTTCAGGAAG